>CAJXEN010000049.1 GCA_913052465.1 uncultured Oceanospirillaceae bacterium | reverse complement strand
AGACCCTAATACATTAAGGCCAGTAACCCATAACTTGGCTTCTGTGACGGTTATCGATGCCAGTGCTGCTACTGCAGATGCGTTAGCAACGGCCTTGATGGTAATGGGGGGGAAAAAGGGCGTGGCTTGGGCAACTATGCATCAAGTACCAGCTTACTTTATAATGAAACAGTCTGATGGCTTTGTGGCACAATCTACCGCTGGCTTTAATGGTTATTTGGAGAACTAAATGGAAACCTTGATCTTATCGTTTGTCGTCCTAATTCTAATTGTTGTGGGTATGGCTGTAGGCGTTTTAATGGGACGTAAGCCCATAGCAGGATCTTGTGGTGGTATGACAGCGTTGGGGATGGATGTGGCCTGTGATGTTTGCAAAGGTGACCCCCAAGTGTGTGAAACAGAACAGCAAAAGACCATCAAAGCAGGCAAGCTCGCACATGATAAAATAGACAATATGAGCTATGACGCAGGTCGCTAGACATGGTCGGATGTTCTAATAGAAAATTCAGTAGTATAGAGAGAAGAACATGGCAGATTACGATTATGATTTGGTAGTTATTGGCACAGGACCAGCGGGAGAGGCTGCAGCTATTAATGCGGCTAAACTAGGCCGTAAGGTAGCAGTGGTTGAAATGCGTGATCAAGTGGGTGGCAGCTGTGCTCATAAAGGGACTATCCCTTCGAAGGCCTTGCGCCATTCGGTGAAACAAATCATTGAGTTTAATACTAGCCCCATGTTCCGAGTGATTGGTGAACCTAAAAATTTCTCCTTCCCTCAAGTATTAAAAACAGCCAGTGAAGTTATTGCTAAACAAGTGATGCTTCATACACAGTTTTATGCTCGTAACCGTGTGGACGTGTTTTTTGGTCGTGCTCGTTTTGTAGACCGTAATAATATCGAAGTACTTGGTAATGAGACGCTTGAAAACTTGCATTTTGATCAAGCAGTTATTGCTACAGGTTCCAGCCCCTATGAACCAGAAGATGTTGATTTTTCGCATCACCGTATATACACCAGCGACACAGTGCTTAGTCTAGAACACACTCCGCGTACTTTGATCATTTATGGTGCCGGTGTAATTGGTTCCGAGTATGCATCTATTTTTGCTGGCTTAGGCGTTAAGGTTGAACTGGTAGATAACCGGGCCAACTTACTAGAGTTTCTTGACGTTGAGATTTCTGATTCACTCAGTTACCACTTACGTAACAACGGTGTGCGTATCCGTCACAACGAAACTTATAAAAGTGTTACTGCAGATGAAACGTCAGTTTCAATGGAGCTGGAGTCTGGTAAGCGCATTCGCGCAGATATGCTGTTATTTTGTAATGGGCGTTCTGGTAATACCAAAGACCTTGGTTTAGAAAATTTGGGTATCCAGCCTAATGGTCGTGGAAACTTGATGATTGACAAGCGTTATCAAACTAATGTGGAAGGCATTTATGCTGCAGGCGATGTAGTGGGATGGCCTAGTTTAGCTTCGGCTGCCTATGATCAGGGGCGGTCAGCTGCGACAGATCTACTAAGTTTGCCTGGTTTTCGGTTTGTTGATGATGTACCAACTGGCATTTACACCATCCCAGAAATTAGTTCCTTGGGTAAAACTGAAGAGCAGCTCACTGCAGAAAAGGTACCGTATGAAGTGGGGCAAGCATTCTTTAAAGACCTTGCTCGAGCGCAGATTAGTGGCGAAGTTGTGGGCATGCTTAAAATCTTATTCAACCGTGAAACCTATGAAATTTTAGGTATTCATTGTTTTGGTGACCGGGCCTCAGAAATCATTCATATTGGTCAGGCCATTATGAACCAAAAAGGTGAAGCTAATACCATTGAGTATTTTGTAAATAATACCTTTAACTTTCCAACGATGGCCGAAGCCTACCGTGTAGCAGCTCAACTGGGTCTCAACAGGGCCCGGCAAGTTAATAACTAAGCGACACTTATTGAACCTGCCACGAATCTACTGGTGGGTTTCTACCCTATTAGGAAACTTATGTTTCAATCTATTGCGTTGACTGTTGGCCTAAGATACATCAGGGCTCAGCGGCAAAATCACTTCATATCCTTTATTTCTCTCATTTCTATGTTGGGGTTAGTGCTAGGAGTTACTGTTCTGATATTGGTATTGTCGGTGATGAACGGTTTTGACCAAGAGCTGCGACAACGTATATTGGGTATGGTACCCCATGCAACGGTACAAACTGCAGACCCCATTATGGATTGGCAACAACCTGCACAAATTGCAATGCAGGTAGAGGGGGTCGTTGGGGCTGCTCCGTTTGTTCATGGTCAAGGGATGTTTAATAACCGCGGACGTGTACATCCAGTATTGTTGCATGGTATTGAACCGACTGCAGAATCTAGAGTATCTATCTTGCCTGACCACATGATCCAAGGAGCTGTGTCAGACTTAAAGGCTGGTGCATTTAATATTCTTATGGGCGATCTACTTGCTAGCCAATTAGGTGCTCGTGTAGGTGACAAAGTGACTTTATTTTTGCCTGAAGCTTCGTTAACTGTGGCTGGTATTATTCCTCGCTTAAAACGCTTTACCTTAGTTGGCATTTTTAAAGTTGGAGCAGAATTGGATGCTAATTTGGCGATCATGCATATTAGTGATGCTAGTAAGCTAAAACGCTTAGGCGGCGGGGCAGAAGGTTTACGCCTAAAACTGGATGATTTGTTCACCGCACCAGAAACAGCTAAACAAGTTGCATTAAAATTACCTGGGCAATATTGGACCAGTGATTGGACTCGCACCCATGGCAGTTTATTTCAGGCGATTCAATTAGAACGCCGTATGTTGGGTCTACTGTTAATGCTTGTAATTGCTGTTGCGGCGTTTAACATTGTTTCTACACTAGTGATGCTTGTGGTCGAGAAACAGGCTGATATCGCAATTCTAAGAACCCTTGGTGCCAGCCAAAGAGACGTTATGGGTATCTTTATCGTACAAGGTAGTATTATTGGTTTTCTAGGCACTTTGTTAGGCACTTTAATAGGTGTAGTCCTGGCACTTAATATCACTGCTATTGTTGATTGGGCCGAGCGAATGTTCGGATTTAAAGTGCTCAGTGCTGACGTTTACTTCATTAGTTATTTCCCATCTCAAGTGAAGTTAGAAGACGTGCTTGTGATCAGTATTTCATCTTTTATCCTTTGTGTCTTAGCGACACTTTATCCAGCCTGGCGTGCATCAAAAGTAGAGCCAGCAGAGGTGTTGCGTTATGAGTAATTGGGTATTACAAGCCTCTGGTTTAGTCAAAGCATTCACTGATGGTGAACGGCAAGTAGAGGTGCTTAAAGGTTTAAATTTGCAACTGGCTAAAGCCCAGAGTATGGCTATTATTGGTAGTTCAGGCTCTGGTAAAAGTACCTTGCTACAGTTATTGGCTGGGTTAGAGCAACCGGATGCGGGAGAGGTATTGGTTGTGGGTAAATGTTTGTCTAATCTTAATGGCAACCAAGCAGCTAAGTTACGTAACCAACACTTAGGTTTTGTGTTCCAGTTTCATCATTTGTTGGCAGAATTTAGCGCTTTAGAAAACGTAATGCTTCCCCATATGATGGCAGGTAATATACCTGCTGCGGCAAAGTTAAAAGCGCTGGCAATGTTACAAAGGGTGGGCTTAGAAAACCGAACTAGCCATAGACCCGGGGCACTATCTGGTGGAGAGCGCCAACGTGTTGCTATAGCAAGAGCGCTTATTAATGAGCCTGCGTGTTTGCTGATGGATGAACCTACAGGTAATTTAGACCAGCATAATGCGCAACAAATCTTAGCTTTACTAAAACAACTACAGGTAGATCTTGGCACGGCGTTTATTGCCGTTACCCATGACTTAGACTTAGCTTGTCAACTGGACTCACAGCAAAGATTGCAAGACGGAAAATTAGTACCCTAGCGTTTACGTTTAAGCCAGTTACGTTTAACTTGCCAGCTCCAAAGTAAATGTACAGTAAAAAAAACAATTATGGCCAATATTAGGCCTCCCGCAAAAGAGCCTACATATAAGGGCTTCCATAGGAGGTGTAATTGATCAAAAAGCCAACTTCTTGACCATTCGAAATTCAAATTATACGTCGGGCTTTGCAGTAACCAAGTGCCAAACTTATAGTTGCCGTACAACATAGGTGCCATGGTCAATGGGTTACTGATCCAAACTAATGCCACAGACAAGGGTATGTTCGCTCTCCACACAAGAGCAATAGCGGCTGCTAGTAGCATTTGTAGTGGCATAGGAATCATGCAACAAAAAATTCCAACAGCACAACCTTTAGCCACATTAGTGCGTTTAAAGCCCCACAGTTTTGTGTCGTGCATCAAACTATTTAACCAGCCCAGTGATTGGTATTGGCTAAGCTTTGTTGGATCTGGGCTAATGCGTTTAAAAAACTTACGCGGCATGGTCTAACCTTATTAATGAAACGGGCAAGGTGTTTTTGAAGTGCTATCCTTCTCAGGTAATTATGCGCTTATATATAAACTAAGCCAAGGTTTAGTGGGCTCAAGGATGAGACATTATGTATATCAATGGTTTGTTTTTGTTACTTTTTTGGTGCTTAGGTTGGGCTGAATTTGGTTTTTTAAATAGCCTATACCTAGTGGTCATATTATCGGTTGCGCTGTTAGTCGGTTATACACGACACAAGGCCGCTTTAGGCTTAATGGCTTTTTTGCTGGCTAGCATAGGGCAATATAGTCTTGTTTATAGTCATTTCCCCAAACCATTTACCGGTAAAGACCTGCGTATCAGCGCTTGTGTATCTGAATTAAACGCTAATCATAGTGGCCTCAGCTTACTATTGAGTGACTCGAGCATTGATGTCCCTATCGTGACACAGATTAAACTGGCCAAACCAGTCTATAAGGGATTGCCTCACGCGTTACCCGGAAAGGTAAAGGTCAGCATTTATCCCTATACAGATTTGGCCCAACCTCAATTAAATAGTCTTGATGAACGCTTAGGCTTAGCCGCATTAATCGGCCAAAAGGTTGAATTAATTGTGCGTTTAAAAGGTGCAAAAAACTACCTCAACCCGCAAAGTTACGATTATATACGTTGGACTCAGCTAACGGGCCAAACAGCTTCTGGCTATGTCAAAGAATGGCTTGTCACTGGCAGTTCTTGCGGTGGAATGAGCCGGCCAAAGTTAGTATTGGAACAGCTTCGCCAGAGGTTATGGCAAGGTTTACAAGGTTATTCCGAAATAGGATCTGTGTCTTCACAAACTGCAGGCGTGTGGGGCGCTCTTGTGCTTGGTCAAACCTCAGCTTTAACACCTGCGCATTGGCGGGTGTTAGCCGCTACTGGAACAACCCACTTACTTGTAATTTCTGGCTTACATGTGGGTTTGGTGGCGGTGTTAGTGATGGTCTTGGTACGGTTATTATTATTGCCATTTGCCATCCGAAGCACTTGGGGAATTCAGTTCGGCGCTTGGGTAGGATTATTAGCAGCCCTAGCTTTTGCATTACTTAGCGGGTTTGGTTTGCCCGCTCAAAGAGCCATTATTATGTTAGTTGGTCTGCTTTGGGGGTTGATGTGGGGTTTGCAGATAAACTTTACTCAAAGACTGTTTTTTGCTTTTTTTGTGACCCTCGCTTTGCAACCTATGAGTGCCGTAAGCTTGGGTTTTTGGTTGTCTTATACGGCTGTATTTGCATTGGGTCTGGTTTGGTATCGGTCGACTAGTAAACATGTGTGGCACCAAGTTATGCAGTTACTAGCAGCCCAAGCAGCCTTATCTTTGTTATTGTTGCCTGTAATAGCTATGGGTACCGATAATGTTAGCCTGGTAGGCCCTATAGTGAATATTGTGTTGGTACCACTATTTAGTTTGGTGATTATTCCTACTTTACTGCTAATGAGTTTGGTTGCAATGTTCACAACCCTGCCACCATTTGTTTGCATCGTTATAGATTTCACTTTATCTTCGTTGTGGCAAGGCTTAGAAACCCTTGCAGGGCTTACTTGGTCTGAGGTGTTTGTGGGTTGGTTGCCACTAGAAGGTTTTGTATCTGCATTTATGGTTGGGTATCTTTGTTTAGTAATGAGGCGCTGGCATTGGCCAGTTTTGATATTACTGGTACCACTGGTGCTTTTTATAGTGTTTAAAATAATAAAAAGTCATACCTTTAAAAACCAAGATAATATTCAGCTACCAGTAGTCGTAACACTATTAGATGTAGGGCAGGGTTTGAGTGTTTGGATCCATCAGGGAGATCGGAATATGCTTTATGATGTGGGGAACCATTATCGTGGTGGATTTAACCTAGTAGACTCAGTAATTATGCCAGAAATGCTGGCCCTGAATGTTGAACAGCTGGATGTTTTGGTGATAAGCCATTGGGATATGGATCATAGTGGAGGATTACACACGCTGTTAAAGCAAAAAGTAGTACGCCATCTTATATTACCTTCTGAAAAAAAACTAAAAAGGGAGCAAGTTTTACCTATAACTTCAGTAAGCGTGAGCTGCTGTGCTAGTACGCCATGGCAAAATCTTTGGCAGGATTTTGCATCTAACCTGATGTGGCGCCAAATAGCTTTGGCTGATTATCAACTAAAAGGTAATAATGCATCTTGTGTGGTCTTACTCAATATATACGGACGCAAGGTTTTTATTACAGGAGATATAGAAGCTAAGGCTGAAAAAAGATTGATAAAAATTGCCTCTGAATTAGCTCCCAACTCCCTTAATAGCGATATACTTATTTCACCACATCATGGCAGTAAGACGTCGTCTACAGAAAATTTTTTACATTATGTAAGGCCAGCATATGTGTTGGTGTCTGCAGGAAAAAATAACTCCTATGGACATCCACATCAACAAACCACTGATGCTTATTGGCGCCATGGTAGTCATTGGTATAACACTGGCCGGCATGGCCAAATCCAAGTAGTGTTTGAATCTAATGGTGAATATAAAGTGACACCATATTTGCCTTAACTATCCGGTGCCTTAACTATACTGTACCTTATGCGCTATATATAAGGGTTATACATCAGTGCTTGATAGCACTGTGGTGGGTTATAATAAAGCCAAATGATACCTAAATAACGAGTAAGCACAGACTTAAGATGGAACAAAAAGTGACTAAAAAACTGCTCGACGCCTGGTATAAAGGGGCTTGGTGGTTATATTTATTATGGCCCTTTGCTAGTCTATACATTAGGCTTAGGAGTTGGCACCTATGCAGGCAACCTAAACCTAGTAGAAACCCACTACCAACATTGGTGATAGGCAATATTACTATTGGCGGCACTGGTAAAACGCCGTTAGTAGTGGCCCTAGTTACTGCCTTAAAAAATAGGGGTTTGCGCTGTGCTATTATTAGCCGCGGGTACGGTGGAAAAGTAGGGCAGGGACCTCATTGTGTCAGTCTGAAGGATGATGCCTATACTGTTGGTGATGAGCCGTTATTATTGAGGCAGTTAACTGGCGTAACTGTAGTAGTGGGTTGGTGTCGAAAATCTAGTATTGCTTGGTTGGCTCAACAGCAACAGTTTGACGTAATTATTAGTGATGACGGCTTACAACATAGCGCTATCAAAGGTGATGTGGAGTGGTGTCTGATCGACGGTAGTCGCGGCCTGGGTAATGGTTTATGTCTGCCTGCTGGTCCTTTAAGGGAGCCAGCGACAAGGCTTGCTGAAGTGGACCAAGTCTTCATTACAGGTGCGCCCAATAGTTCTATCAACACACAAGTGCAGCAATACATGCAAGGCCACACAGTTCACTATCTTCAACCTGAACTTCACCAGTTAAAGCGAGTATTTGATGATCTAGTAGTACCGTGGCCTGATATAAAGAAACCAATTTCAGCAGTAGCAGCTATAGGTCATCCACAACGTTTTTTTGATGATTTATGCCATTTAGGCTATAAGGTTGAAGGTTTAGGGTATACAGATCATTATCAATTCAAAGACCATGAACTACCCGAACACGAATTAATCATGACCGCCAAAGATGCCGTTAAATGTAAGGTGTTGGCCCAAGCTAAAAATAACCAACCACCGAAGCCGTGGTTATACGCAACTCAATCATTAACCATCGCACCTGCGCATATTGATGCGCTGTTGTTACAATTAGGTTTATTACCTGTCACACCGACTGTATAAGGATTCCCATGGATAAAAAGCTATTAGAAGTTCTTGCTTGCCCTGTAAGCCACGGCCAACTATTTTTCCATTCGTTAACAAACGAACTTTTTTGCCCTGCCAGTGGTTTGGCGTATCCCATTGATTCGGGCATACCGGTATTATTAGAAGCACAAGCAAGGCCCCTTACAGATGAAGAGAAGCAGGCTTAATGGCCTTTACGGTAGTGATACCAGCACGGTTCCATTCTAGCCGCCTGCCGGGTAAACCTTTGTTAGATCTTGGGGGCTTAAGTATGCTCCAGCGGGTGTATCAGCAAGCATGCAAAAGTGACGCATCTCAGGTCTATATAGCCACTGATCACCTGGATATTGTGAATCATGCAAAAGGTTTTTGTGACAAAGTTATAATGACCCGTGAAGATCACGTTACTGGTACTGACCGATTGCAAGAGGTTGTTGAGTACCTTTCTTTGCCCGATGATCATATCGTGGTGAATGTACAAGGGGATGAGCCTTTAATACCACCGCGCTTAATAAATCAGGTGGCGGGTAACTTACAAAAGTATGCCCATGCAGCCATTGCTACCTTAGCGGAGCCTATAGATGATATTGAGCAAGTGTTTGACGCTAATGCGGTAAAGCTGGTACGTGATGCACTTAACATGGCTATGTATTTTTCTCGAGCGCCGCTACCATGGAATAGAAGTTGGAACACATCGGACCTTAACCTAGTGGCAAAGGATGTGTATTTGCGTCATATAGGGCTTTATGCTTATCGGGTTGGATTTCTGCATCGCTATGTTACCTGGCCTCAGGCAAGTTATGAAAGTCTTGAAAGCCTTGAACAACTTAGAGCATTACATCATGGCGAACGTATCCACGTGGACCTAGCACCTGGGGGTATGCCTGCTGGTATAGATACTAAAGAAGACTTAGCCCGCATACGTGAATTTCTAACTTCACAAAGCCAGGAAAATTAATGGAGCTGCAATTTGATGTTAACCTTAAACCTTACAATACGCTTGGTTTAGATGTCAGAGCTAACTATTTTGTTGATATAAATAATATTGAGGACTTACACCTAGCGCGTGAGTTCTGTCAGCATAAACAATGCCCATGGTTGCTTATAGGTGGTGGCAGCAATCTTGTTTTAACTCAAAGTTTTGACGGTTTAGTAATGTTTATGGCCATGGATCAGGTATTCTGGCCAGCCGAACAGCCAGTAGCACAGAGACCAGAGCAGTTTATCGTCAGTGCGCAGGCTGGTTATGAGTGGGATCTTTTGGTTGAAGAGTCAATTGTACGTGGTGCCAGTGGCTTAGAAAACCTGTCTTTGATCCCTGGGCAAGTAGGCGCAGCACCGATTCAAAATATAGGTGCATATGGTGTGGAGCTTAAACATTGCCTTGATAGTGTTCAAGTCTTTGATTTTGATACTGGAGAGAGTTTTCAACTGCTCCTTGCCGATTGTCACTTGGGTTATAGAGACAGCGTATTTAAACGTCATCAAAGCTGGATTATCACCCAAGTCAAATTACTCTTAAGTCGCGAACATAAGCCAAAGATTAGCTATGGTATTATTGCCGATAGGGTGACATCGCTTTCGGGGCAACCAGCGTCAAGTGCTTCAGCACAGCAGATAAGAGATGCTGTGATCCATATTCGCCGCTCTAAGCTACCTGATCCTAATAAAATTCCCAATGTAGGCAGTTTTTTTAAGAATCCCATAGTAAATATTGAACAAATGCAAAAACTAGTCGAGCGTTGGCCAGGGATTGTGGTTTATGCTGTTGACGAAAACAATCATAAATTAGCAGCCGGTTGGTTGATTGACCAGTTAGGTTGGAAAGGTTTTAGACAAGGTGACGTAGGTATTCATGAACACCAAGCATTAGTCTTGGTTTGTTCAGGAGAATGTACAGGCAAAGAGGTTTTAGATTTAGCAAAGCGTATTAAAGCTGATGTGGCGGTAAATTTTGGTGTTACCTTAGAAGTTGAACCTCGGCTGTTTGACAGCCGAGGTGAGTTCTACCTATAAATTTAGCCTCGGCTAGCCTTAGCTTGCTCTGCTTCGGCTTTTTCACGACGACGCTTTTCACGGGGGTCGTTATGAGCACGTTGACTAGAAGAGCGCGGAGCCATTACTTCATCAGCAGGTGCTGGCTTTACTTTCTCTAGGGCAACTATTACGTCAGTTTCAATAGAATTTTCAGCGACCGCTTCAACCGTTTTATCTACTAAGGCTTCAATAACAGCTTCTACCTTTTCTGACACAGGTGCTTCGAGAGGAGATTCAGATTTCACTTCAGTAGCAATCTCTATAGGCGCTGCAGCCTTAGTTTCAGAAGGATCTTGAGCAACCACATCAGCACTGGCTTCAGCAGCGGATGAATCAACAACTTCGCTAGTACTTCCAACAACGGCTTCTGCAGGAGTTGATTGGCTTTGCGTTGATGCCTCAGCAGGCACTTTTAGGGTCACGTCTATTGGTGATTCTATGGGTGTTTCTTTAAGTTCTTCTATCGTTGATTCTAAGGGCGCTTCAGCTAATTTAACTTCTTTGGGCTTGCGCTCACGTGGTTTGCGTTGACGAGGTTTCTTGTCACTCATCTCTTTTTTAGAGGTGGCTTCAACGTCAGAACTGGTCTCTAGTGCTGATACAGTTGCCACTTCGGCGTCAGAACTAGCCTCTACAACCGCACTAGGTGCTGATTCAGTTTGCGCGGTGACATCAGTACTTAAAACTTCTTCAACACCGATTTCGTTACTGGCTTCAATTTTTTGTTCAACGGGTGGCTTTGGATTGCTACGTTTGCCATTGCGGTCGCGACGACGCTTTTGATCGCGGGAGCGGTTTGCATTAGATTCGTAGGCTTCTTCAGGCACTTCAGCCGTCTGCTTAATAGGTTCTAACGTTTCAACTGCCTTGGGTTCTCGATTCTTATTGCGATTGTCCTGGCGTCGATTATTGCGGCCTTCGTTGCGCGCCTCTGTATTTGCATCATTACGTGACGCATTGCGAGAGTCAGTGTTAGCCTCGTTGCGTGACGAGTTACGAGAATCTGTGTTCGACTCGTTACGCTTTTCATCACGTGAATCATTACGGCGACTACCATTACGGTTTTGGCGACGATCATCGTTTTGATTTTGGTGACGGTTTTGGTTATTGCGCGAACCATTGCGTGATTCATTGCGAGAGGGAGCACTTTTAGCAGGCGCTTTTACTTCTACTTTTGCTTTAGGTTCGCCATTAATTAGTCTGCCTAAGGCACGAACGATACGTGCACCTAAACCAGCAGTCTTAACCGTTGCAACAGGAGCAACGCTGGCTGCAATAGGCGCAGCCTGCTCTACTTTTGGAGCTGGTTTAGCCGGTTGAACACTTTCAACAGCTGGCTTTTCGGAAGCTAGAGGCGTTTTGGCATCAAATTCTTTGGCATCAAAGTGATGTTGAATCAAATCTATTTCGTAGCTAGTTTCACCAGCTTGAGCTGCTTCATTATCATCACGCAAGCGGCTAACTTCAAAATGAGGGGTGTCCATCTGTGGGTTAGGAATAATGACTACTCGAACACCAGCAGTTTTTTCCACTTCTAAAATTTCAGCACGCTTCTCATTAAGTAGGTAGGTCGCCATGTTTACTGGTAATACTACACGAATCTCTGCAGAGCGGTCTTTACTTGCTTCTTCGTTGATTAAGCGAATAATAGACAAGGCTAATGATGCTACGTCTCGTATACTGCCTTGGCCGCTGCAACGAGGACAAACAATACCCGATGTCTCGCCCAGTGAAGGGCGCAAGCGCTGTCGGGACATTTCCATCAACCCAAAACGAGAAATGCGACCAACTTGTACTCGAGCGCGATCTAACTTTAGGCTGTCACGGAGCTTGTTTTCAACAGCTCGCTGGTTGCGCATTGGCCCCATATCAATGAAATCAATTACTACTAAACCACCCATGTCACGCAAACGTAACTGGCGCGCAATTTCTTCAGCCGCCTCTAGGTTAGTATTTAATGCTGTTTCTTCGATATCACTGCCTTTAGTGGCACGAGCTGAGTTAATGTCGATAGACACCAGTGCTTCTGTGGGATCGATTACAATAGCGCCGCCAGAAGGTAGAGTGACTTCGCGTTGAAAAGCAGTCTCAATTTGTGATTCAATTTGGAACCGATTAAAAAGAGGGATTTCTTGGTCGTAGAACTTTATTTTGCTTTCATAACTTGGCATTACTTGTTGTACAAAGCCTAGTACATCTTGGTAAACCTTTGGCTCGTCGATCAAAACTTCACCAATATCTGGACGCAAGTAGTCACGCATAGCGCGAATAATAACGTTACTTTCTTGGTAAATTAGGAAGGGGGCAGGGTGCTTGTCTGAAGCTGCGGTGATGGATTCCCACAATTGCTGTAAATAGTCTAGATCCCATTGAATTTCTTCAGCACTGCGGCCAATGCCAGCTGTACGAACAATCACTCCAGATTCTGCAGGTACCGTAAGCTGGTTCATTACTTCTCGTAGTTGAGAGCGTTCTTCGCCTTCAATGCGCCGAGAAATGCCACCAGCTCGGGGGTTGTTGGGCATCAACACTAAATAACGACCAGCAAGACTTATAAACGTGGTTAAGGCTGCACCTTTATTGCCGCGTTCTTCTTTGTCGACCTGAACAACAATTTCCTGTCCTTCTTTTACAAGCTCGCGAATACTAGAGCGGCCGCTTTGTGCCGGATCTTTAAAATATTCCCGTGAAATTTCTTTAAGGGGTAAGAAACCATGGCGGTCTGAGCCGTAGTCAACAAACGCAGCTTCTAAGCTAGGTTCTACACGGGTTATACGGCCACGGTAAATGTTGGCTTTTTTTTGTTCACGAGCACCAGATTCGATATCTAGGTCGTACATACGCTGGCCATCGACCAGTGCAACGCGCAACTCTTCGGAGTGAGTTGCATTAATTAGCATTCTTTTCATGGTTTTCAATTTTTTTGAAACCCATTTACCCTGCGGCAATTAATATTTTTACGGGCGTACGCGGGCTAAAAAGCCCTTACAGTGTAGGAAACCGTTACCTTCTCGGATAAATATGTACGCTTTTAAGCCGCACATATTATGTTATTCGTCTGTTTTTATCTAACAATATCAATCATATAGGTTAACGTGTAAGTTAGCTCACCAGCAGCACAATTTAACTATAAAAAAGGCCCTGTTTATTCTATTGATTTGGCTATTGCCTTCGCGTGCTTACTTCAGCACTGTAATCTTTTTCAGACCGGTCCATGGGTAGGGTACATCTACACCTAAACACCAAGCATAAATTAATTTGCCGCAACTGGGTAAAACGGGTGGTTTTACGTTAAATAACTGGGAATACCCCGAGTTACAGCCTATTACATTTGGATTTTGCGGTGCTAGGTAAACATTAAGCTTAAACGGCAAAATCAACGGGTTGGGTTTGTCAGGCCCACCTAAAAATTGGTTAACTGAAATGGGCTATTAAATTTACGCCCAATAACTGATAAATTGTCAGTTTCAGCGATCGCTATGTTACCATTCGCGACCATAGCCCGCAATTAATAAAGTCATTAGTTTTCATTTATGCAACAAAAGCCGACACCCCCTCCTGTATTAGCTGCCACTGCTGTCAAATTTGTCTCTATCGACGACGATAGGGCAGGTCAGCGTATCGATAATTTTCTCATGACGCAGCTCAAAGGCGCGCCCAAAAGTCTGATATACCGTATCGTCAGGAAGGGCGAGGTAAGGGTTAATAAAGGCCGCGTCAAGCCTGACTATAAGTTAAAAGATGGTGATGTCGTTCGTGTGCCACCAGTTAAATTGCCTGAACCTAACGCCCCTGCAGCGGTAGGAAAAGGATTAGAAAAGCAGCTGCGTGAAGCTGTATTATATGAAAGCGCAGGGTTATTGATTATTAATAAACCCCATGGCCTAGCAGTTCATGGAGGCAGTGGCATTAATCTGGGTTTAATTGAAAGTTTACGTCAGATGTACCCTGAAGAACGCTCACTGGAACTAGTGCATCGTTTAGACAGGGACACGTCTGGTTGTATTATGGTGGCCAAAAAACGCTCTACCTTGCGTGCCATCCATGCTCAACTTAGAGATGGAGGCATCGACAAAGTATACCAAGCGCTGGTGATTGGAGGCTGGCCTAAGTCCTGTCAAAAGGTGGATGCGCCGCTACTAAAGAATGTCGTTCAGTCTGGTGAACGTATGGTAAGAGTTGTTCAAGAAGGTAAGCGCAGCATTACTCGTTTTAGAGTGTTACAAAGCCTAGGTCAGTTTACTTTAGTTGAGGCCAAGCCGATTACCGGTAGAACCCATCAAATTCGTGTACATTGCCAGCACATGGGCCACCCCATTGTGGGTGACCCAAAATATGGTGTGGATGAAGTCAATCAAGCGCAGCGACAGTTAGGATTAAATAGACTCTTTTTACACGCCGCCCAGTTACGGTTGGTTGATCCCAGTACTGAAAAGAAAATTGATGTGCGCGCGCCCCTAGATCAAAGGTTGCAACACGCTGTTGATCGTTTAAGTTAGTGACTGACCATACTGAGCTGGTGCTGCTGGATTTCTTTAGTTATGCTCCAGTCCGCCTAAATACACACTCAGGTACCGCTTATGTATAACACTGATCTCGATAAAAACCAGGCCAATTTTCAAAGCCTTTCGCCTTTATCGTTGCTCAAAAGAGCCGCTGAGGTGTACCCATCTGTTGAAGCTCAAGTGTATGGCGAAATACGTCGTACTTGGTTACAAACCTACCAACGCTCTTGTGCCATGGCTAATGCGCTAAACAGGAGAGGATTTGGCTTAGGTGATACCGTGTCCCTAGTGTCCCACAATGGGCCAGAACTATTTGAATCTCATTATAGTGTACCTATGGCAGGCGCAGTGCTTAACGCCATTAATACGCGTTTAGATGCCGCATCCATTGGTTTTATTTTTGATCATGCAGAAACAAAAGTAGTATTTGTAGACCGAGAGTTCTCTGAAACTGTGGCGCTAGCGCTGACCTTGTGCAAAACAAAACCGTTAGTTGTTGATATAGACGACCCTACTTATGAAGGGGGTCACTTAATAGGCGAACTGACTTATGAGCAGCTTTTAGCTCAAGGTGACAAAGAAGGCCCTTGGGAAATGCCTACAGACGAGTGGCAAGCCATTAGCTTGAATTATACATCGGGCACTACAGGCAACCCTAAAGGTGTGGTTTATCATCATCG
>CAJXEN010000048.1 GCA_913052465.1 uncultured Oceanospirillaceae bacterium | reverse complement strand
AGGCAACGGGTTTTGATCTCGTCATGCGCAGGTTCGAATCCTGCTATCCCAGCCAATTGTTCTTCTCTGTAGCAAAAGACAACCTACTAAAAAAAATATTAGCGATCGCCTAACGTTTATTGCTGGTTTTTTTACTATGCGTTTTTTCGATTGCGATTAGTCTTCAACTTGCCTAGAGTAATACTTTGCTCCACTTATCATCAGCGGCATTAGTATGAACTCTATTGGGCACCATGAATTTAGCCACCATCAATGGTCACGCACGTTACTGTTAACCTTAACCTGCCTAATAACCAGCCTGGCCAGTGCCAATAGTTTACGTATCGCCTATGATGCAGACCCTGTTTCTTTAGATCCTCACGAGCAACTGTCTGGCGGCAGCATGCAACAAGCCCATTTGCTCTATGATCCTTTATTACGATGGACTACCGATCATCAATTAGAAGGTCGCTTGGCGCCTTCATGGCAACGCTTAGATAATCGCACTGTGCGTTTTAACTTACGCCACGATGTTAAGTTTATCAGTGGCAACGCTTTCACAGCTCTTGATGTAAAGTGGAGTTTACAACGTGCTAAAACTAGCGCCGACTTCAAAGCCGTTTTTCAGCCTATTAGCCAAGCTCGGGTGATTGATACCCACACTGTCGACTTAATTACTGACAAACCCTATGCCCTACTAGAAAATATCGCCACCCAATTGTTTATTATGGACAGCCGATTTTACCGGGGTTTTGACGAACAACAAAAAGCCAAAGATGCCATCGAAAACCATGGCCATTCTTATGCATCAATGCATGCCTCGGGTACCGGGCCATTTGTGGTAACTAAACGCCAGCAGGGTGTAGGCATCGACCTTAAGAGGCAAACCAACTACTGGGACCATGCCTCCGTTGGCAATGTAAGCCAAATTAGCATCACCCCCATACATGACAGTGCCACCCGCAGTGCGGCTTTGCTAGCAGGAGATTTAGACCTCATTGCCCCCGTACCCCCAATCGATCATTACCATATTGATAAACAACCGGGCATACATTTATTTACCCGTGCTGGTGCGCGCCTAATTAGCTTACAAATGAACCAGCAATCACGCCCAGAATTACGGGACCTTCGTGTTCGCCAAGCTATTATTTATGCCATCAATAACAAAGGTATTGCTAGTAAGATAATGCGCGGTTTTGCTACACCCGCAGGCCAACAGAGTCCTCCTGGCTACGTAGGCCACCTGCCCAAACTTATGCCACGATTTAATTTAGAACTTGCAAAAAAACTAATGGCCCAAGCTGGCCATAGTAAAGGTTTTAGGCTCAGCATGATTGCGCCCAATAACCGCTATGTCAATGATGCCAAAATAGCCCAAGCAGTTGTCATCATGTTAGCCAAGATCAACATTGAAGTTGATCTTGTGACTATGCCCAAAGCTCAGTATTGGCAAAAATATGATCAAGGTGGTGCTGATTTAATGATGTTAGGATGGCATTCAGACACAGAAGATTCAGCAAATTTTAGTGAACTTTTGGCGATGTGCCGTAATGAAAAAAGTGGTTATGGCCGTTACAATGGCGGCCACTATTGCAACCCAGAAGTAGATCGCCTGGTTAGTGCTAGTGCGCAACAAACTGACCCACATAAACGAGCTCAAATATTGCAACAGGTAGAGCAAATTTTGTATCACGATGCTGCCTTTGTACCCTTACATTGGCAACATTTGGCCTGGGGAAGTCGGGGTGGTTTAGACATTGGCAGTGTTCTTACAGTAATGAATGTGCCTTATTTAGCAGACTTGGTCATCAACCAGCCATGACTTATTTACCCCAAATAACGCTGCGCATCTTGACTGGTAGCATCACCATAAGCTTAGCCGCTTGTGTGAGCTACTGGGTCCTTAGTTTGATTAGCCCTAGCCATACCGCTGCACTTTCTTTAGGCCAGTATCTGAACAATTTACTGCATGCAGACTTTGGCCGCTCACAGTTTTATCATCTGCCTAACCTACAAGTCATCGTTGAAAAACTGCCAGCCACCTTTGAACTGGTGATCATTACCAGCCTTATTGTGGCACTATTTGCATTACCACTTGGCCTTTATACCGCTATTGCTCCGCGACAGAAACTAGCCCGAGGCCTTATGGCTTTTAGTTTGTTGGGGATCTCTTTACCAGTATTTTTAACAGGAAGCTTAATGGTATATTTATTTGCTGTAGAGCTTAACTGGCTGCCAGCCTTTGGGCGCGGCGATTTGGTTTGGCTCATGGTCCAGTGGCTTATTCACAGCGTCAGGTTGGCAGCATATTGTAATGCCGGCCACTGCACTGAGCCTTACATTACTACCTTTATTTTTACGCTTAATTCGCGCCGAGCTGATCCAAGTAATGCACAGCAATCCTGTGCGTTTAGCTCAAGCTATGGGCATTACTCCTTGGCGTATATGGCTTCGTTACGGTTTACGTAACGCAACTTTACCGATGATCACCATGGCAAGCTTGCAATTTGGCACCCTGATGGCCTATACCCTAGTAGTAGAAACCCTATTTCAATGGCCAGGAGTAGGCAGCCTATTTATGCAAGGTATTATTCGTGGCGACGGTACACTAATTGCTGCTTATCTTGTGTTAGTAAGTATTATGTTTTTACTATTTAACAGCCTGACAGACTTGGCCTATGGGCTATTTAATCCTCACTTAGCACCCGGGCCCCAGCAGACCCAAAAAATACAGCAACACACACCATGAACGCAGCCAAGTACCACGGCCACCATGTTTGGCGACGTTTTAGACGACAGCAGCTGTGGCGTCAGCTAAAAGCTAATAGAACTGCATTTGTTAGTGCCATTGTATTATTGACCTTGGGGGTTCTGGCGCTTATTACTCCCTGGATTAGCCCCTTTGACCCCACTAACATGCAGCAGCAAAATATTATGGATGCTGAGCTGCCACCGTTTTGGCAACAAGGCAATGACCATCGCTTTTTACTTGGTACCGATGGCCTAGGCCGAGACTTAGTGAGCAGTATTTTGTATGGTCTTAAAAACTCCCTTTGGATTGGTTTTTGGGCCGTACTCTTACAATTTACCTTAGGCACCAGTTTGGGCCTTTGTGCAGGCTACTTTGGCGGCTGGGCAGAACGTTTAATCATGAGCTTGGCAGACTTTCAGCTGACGTTTTCAAGCCTTATGTTAGCCATATTAGTACTGGCTATAACCCGCGCTACCATGGGTGCTCACGACTACCATATATGGTCGCCATGGTTGTTGGTTTTAGTGCTGGGGCTGGCAGACTGGCCACAATACGCACGAACACTTAGAGCAAGTGTATTGGCAGAGAAACACAAAGACTACATTGCCGCCGCACAAGTTTTAGGTTACAAAAGCCGACACATCATGGTGTTTCATGTTTTACCAAACACCCTGTCACCGTTATTAGTTATTGCCACCCTACAAATTGCCCATGTCATCCTAGCAGAGGCAGCTTTATCTTTTTTAGACATTGGTATGCCCTACGCCAACCCTTCTTTAGGGGGTTTAATGGGAGCTGGATTTGAATACATGCTCAGTGGCATTTGGTGGATTGCTCTACTACCAGGCCTTGCGTTACTAGCTTTATTACTGAGTATTAACTTAGTGGCTGATTGGTTAAGGGATGCCCTTGATCCTAAGAACTTAGGACAACGGCCATGACTAGTCCATTGCTCAAGGTCACAGACCTGCACGTTAATTTCATATCAAGATGGCCCAACGAACCCAACATCGATGTGCTCCGTGGTGTGTGCTTTGAACTATACCGCGGCGAACGGGTTGCTTTAGTGGGTGAAAGTGGCGCAGGAAAGTCTTTACTGGCCACCAGTATTATTCAATTATTTGATTCCAGCGCCCGCATACGACAAGGCCAAGTCACATTTGAAGGTCAACAGCTGACCCAATTAAAACCCAAACAACTGCGTCAAATTCGAGGCCGGCGCATAGGCATGGTATTCCAAGACCCCATGACTAACCTTAACCCTAGCCTGACCCTAGAACAGCAATTATTAGAATGCATATTGAGCCATCGAAGCATTAGTCGTGCAGAAGCACGTCTGGTCGCTCTGCACAAGTTACGCCAAGTGCATATTCCTGCACCAGAAGCGCGCTTACAGCAATACCCCCACCAGCTCTCTGCAGGCCAAAGACAAAGAGCCACCATCGCTATGGCGTTGGCACTGGAACCCGCTCTAATCATCGCTGACGAGCCTACCAGCGCGTTAGATGTAACCATGCAGGCGGAAGTAATGAGCTTGCTCACTCACTTGTGCCATAGCAATGGTGTGGCATTATTGTTGATCACCCACGACTTAAGCCTTGTGGCCCATGCCAGCGACCGTTGTTTAATCATGTATGCAGGCCAAATAGTAGAACAAGGGCCTACTAGTGTGCTCATTAACGACGCCCAACATCCTTACACACAAGGCCTTATTAAAGCTTTGCCACAAATGAGTTCTCCTGGCCAAACCTTGTTTCAAATTCCAGGGCAAATGCCTGTTGCACAAGAGCTTGGCAACCACTGCGCTTTTGCTACACGCTGTGAATTTGCCCATGATCGATGCTGGCAACAAACACCAACTATGCCCACTGGTAATGGCCACCGCGCAAGCTGCCATTTATTAACTGCAGCGCAAGCAGGAGATGAGTGATGACCTCTACTCCAGACCTGCTACACATTAGTAACTTACACAAAAGCTATCAAGCCCCAAACCAATCTACGCACTGGTGGCCTCGCCTATTCAATACAGCAAGCACTAGCCAAATCAAAGCCATCAATGGTTTAAGTCTCTCCATAGCTAAAGGTGAGACATTATGCGTAGTAGGAGAAAGTGGTTGTGGTAAATCTACCTTAGCTCGCTTAGTAATGGGGCTAGAACAACCAGATCAAGGCCACATTAACTATCAAGGAAACAACATCAGCGGCCTTAAGCACAAACAACGACAAGATTATCGTCAACGTATGCAAATGGTGTTTCAAGACCCCTACACGGCCCTTAATCCTCGGTTAACTGTATTACATGCACTAGTAGAACCCTTACTTTACCACCAGCCACAACTTAACCGCCAAAATGCCATTGACCAAGCTATGGCCCAGTTACTCGCAGTAGGGATAGATCCTGCACTAGCACAACGCTTCCCGCATCAGTTATCTGGTGGGCAACGCCAGCGCATCAATATTGCGCGGGCCTTAATGGTACAACCAGAATTTATTGTGGCTGATGAACCTTTGTCGGCATTAGATGTTTCTATTCAGGCCCAAATACTCAACTTATTGGCGCAGCTGCAACAGAAACAGCAACTCACTTTTTTGATTTTTAGCCATAACTTAGCCGCCGTAGAACACATGGCTGACCGTGTGGCAGTGATGTACGAAGGGCAAATATGCGAAATTGCCAGCCGTGAAAAAATATTTAATCAACCTCAGCACCCTTATACGCAAGCCTTACTAGCTGCGTCTCCTCAAGTTTATCAGGCCCCCAATAGCCACCACAAGTTGGTCGGTGACGTGCCTAATCGTATTCCTACCCAACAGGGGTGCAGCTTACAAGATCGGTGCCCTAAGGCCTTTGAAACCTGCCGCCATCAAACGCCCAAGGCAATTGAAATGGCGACTGGGCACCAGGTTGCATGTCACCTTGTGGCTGATCCTACAAGCACTGACCCAACAAACCATACTCAAGCAGAATTAGAACAGGGAGACCACCATGACAGTTCACATTAACAGCCAGTTTGATAGCGGCAACATTGAGGTTATTAACACTAAAAGCAATCCAATTGAATTGAATTGAATTGGCTATACGTTGTGATCATCAATCTGATTTCTATCAATGGTTTCACTTTAGTATGACCGGCGCTAAAGACAAGGACGACTTAAAACTAAGCCTTGTCAACGCCGCAGGCGCAGCTTTTGCAGAAGGTTGGGAGTACTTTCAAGTGGTGGCTTCTTATGACAGGGAAGAATGGTTTAGGGTGCCTACTCACTACCAAGACGGCTGCCTTATTTTTAACCATGCGCCAGAATATGATATAGTTTGGTACAGCTTTTTTACTCCTTACTCTTGGGAAAAGCATCAAGACCTTATTAGTTGGGCACAATCTAGTGATGTTTGTACAGTTACAACCTTGGGTAACACCTTAGATGGTAGACCATTAAGTCTCCTTACTATTGGAGATGAGTTACCACACAAACGTAAAATTTGGCTCACCGCCCGCCAACACCCTGGTGAAACCATGGCCGAATTTGCCATAGAAGGGTTACTAGAAAAGTTACTGGACCCAAGTGATGCTTGCAGCCGAACCTTACTCGCAGATGCAGTGTTTTATATTATCCCCAACATGAACCCAGATGGAAGCGTGCGTGGTCACCTGCGTACCAACGCAGCCGGTGTTAACCTTAACCGTGAATGGTTAAATGCTACTATGGCGCAAAGTCCAGAAGTGTTTTTAACACAACAAAAAATGCGAGTAACAGGCGTAGACCTATTCATTGATTGTCATGGCGATGAAGAAATTCCTTACGTGTTTTTAGTTGATAACCAAGGTATTCCTGCATACGGCCCAAGGTTAGCTAAACTAGAAGCAGACTTTAAACAGCAGTTACTTATCAGCAACCCAGATTATCAAACAGAACACGGCTACGAGACCGATCTGCCAGGCCAAGCAAACCTCTCATTGGCTAGCGCATCCGTTGGCCAAACCTATAACTGTTTATCACTCACCTTAGAGATGCCCTTTATTGACAACTTTAACTTACCAGATGCTATACACGGTTGGTCTGCGCAGCGCAGCAGTGACATGGGCGCAGCCTTGCTACCTGCCATGCTATCTGTGATCAACGAGCTAAGATAACACCATGGAACTCCGTTGGCTGGATGACTTTTGCGCACTCGCTCGCACACGGCATTTTTCCCGTGCAGCTGACGAACGCCATGTAAGTCAGCCAACATTCAGTAGGCGCATCAAGCTTTTAGAAGAAGAAATGGGGGTCATCCTCATCGACCGCAACAGTTTGCCAATGCAACTCACTCCTGCCGGCGAAGTGTTTTTGATTTCGTGTACAGACATTTCTGCACGCCTAAGGCAAACCAAAAGCCAATGCAAAGCAATAGACCAACAACAGCAAGACAAAGTAAGCCTAGCCACAAGCCAATCACTACTGCTTAGTTTTCTACCTCAGTGGCGCAAGCAGTTAACCCAAAAAGCTGCGTCAAAAGCTAGCTCAGAAGCAGGTTTAAATACCCACTTAAATGAAAGTCTTGAGATTAACTTAGCATCTAGTAACTGGCTAGGCAGCGAGTATTGCCAAGCTTTATTACAAGGGCAATGTGATTTATTGATGAGCTATTGGCACCCTGCAATGCAGCTAGACACTGAGTTTAATGATGATGAAGTAGAATATATTCGCCTGGGACAAGACCAGTTGTTACCTGTGAGCGCCAAAAGCTCACTGGATAAACCTATATTCAACCTTTCAGATCACGGCTTTAGCCAGCCCAACCAAATCCCCTATATCGCCTATCAACCGCAAACCTTTCTTAGCCAGGTGATTGCAGCACAAGTGCAACCACTTTTCCCAAGCCAAGCGGTGAGTAGTAAAGCACTTATTCAGCAGGGTTTTGGTTTGGGCTGGTTACCAAAGAGTTTAATCACTACAGAGTTAGAACAGAACTTTCTGTGTATTGCAGGCAATATAGAGTGGCATATTAGTTTAGATATACGCCTATACCGGCGCCGTAATAACCCCAGCCTTAAGCTAAAAGCCCTGTGGGAATTGCTCAGGGAGCACTAAAACGCTTAGCTTTAATACTTACACTTGGGCCGGTAATGCATAGGTTCCCATAACTTGCGCGACAGGTTTGTCATCGCCCCGAGAGTACAACATTACTTCCCCCATCACCAAAAAACGCCCCACTTTAACTAACTTACAACAGCCAACAATATCTTTATCTGCAGCAGGTTTGCGTAAGAAATTAATCGATAAATTCGATGTTACTGCTAATGCGACCAAACCTAGTTCACCCAGCACGGCAACATATAAAGCCACGTCTGCCACGCTCATTAGCACTGGGCCTGAAACCGTGCCGCCAGGCCGTAATTCTTCAATTCCTACTGGGTGACTTACAGTAGACTTTTGATCTCCGACAGATTCAACCACACATTTAGATTGAGGGAACTCATTAGCCAAAAAAGCTGCAATAATTTGTTTGGAAGCCACTGTGATCTCTTTCGGTTAGAACAATCGTTAATAAGGTTTAACTAGAACATTAGGATCCTATCTCAGAAATGATAGCGGTATCGCTATTAGCCTCTGCTGCTAGTTTTGCCCGAGCCGCTTTGCTAATGTACTTAGGCTTATTTTTAGTGCTTAATTTAGCGTTAAATCTTTTGGCTTGTGCCGTTAAAATTTGAACACCCTTTTTACGACGATTCATACATATATCTACTCAATAATTAACACCAGCATAATACCAGCTTCCAGCATGCAACCAAACTGATTCTTATCCGTTGGCAAGCCTATCAGCCCATTTACCACGATGATCTTTTTCACAGTTTTGTTGGGTATCATACGCAATGTGATTGTGCACATTTTTTAATGTAATCCCCACTTCCTGAAGATTCTTATCGATTAGACACGGCAACTGACTTTTATTGATTTGGGACATGAAAAAAGTAAGGTTTGAATTGGTATCAAAAACACACACAACCCTTAAGCTACTTGGGAAGTTTGCATAATTAACCACATGAGTTAACCATTGAAAGCCATCAATTTCCTTTAATGCCACTTCGCACACATCGGTCAGCACAAGCCTAAGTTGATTATCTATTTTTTTATCAGTTTTACGCATAATTTAATGACAGCCTAATATCCACCTAACGGTTTTATTATACACGAAGGTACCTATTTTTTATGAGCAGTAGATGAAAATTAGCCTTTTATTACACATACCCCACTGAAGGAAATATGAGAAAGTTAAGATGATCATTCGCCTAGGCACTAGCAATTGGCCTTTGCAGGGCTTATTGCAAATCACTTAAGTGGTATTACAGCACTAGGTCTGTCTTTCGCGAATCGTTGAGGATATTTCTGATAACCTGCACCTAGAACTTAGCCCTAGAATTAAAAGATGCTATATATTTTTGTGGTGCTCACTTTGAGCGCCTTATTATAATCGCCTCGGCAGTTGCACTTATAGAGCATTAAAATTGACTGGCAGTAAATGTTCAAATCCGGGTTTAGCAAAAAGATAGCCTTGCATTAGTTCAATGCCAAAATCACCCAAACATATAAATTCTTCTTTAGTCTCAACACCCTCTGCTATGGGAGTAATCTTTAGATCACGAAATATGTTCAAACAATTTTTCACTATTAATTGTCGAGCGCTGTCTTCATTGATATTACGAGTAAGTTCCATATCTAACTTTGCAAGGTTAGTTTGAAAATCAGCCAACAAACCCAGGCCAGTATACCCAGAGCCAACATCATCGATTGCCATCAAAAAACCTGATTTATAGTAATAGTCCACTATGGCTTTAATGGCCACACTATCTTTAATCATCTCAACTTCTGCAAATTCAAATATTATTGTTTCAATTGGAAAATTGTACTGCTTGGCTGCGTCCAAAGTAGTGCGGATACAGCGCTCTGGTTTATAAATGGCGTTAGGAAGAAAGTTAATACTAAGCATCGATTCAAGTTTAAGCATAGAGGCCCGCGCTATCGCTTTAACTCTCCAAAGTTGGTCAGTAATAACATAGTATTAACAACTTTCTTTGCCCAGTTCCTAGATACTTGAATACTTCCCCTTTGGCTCATGGGGGGCTTTTACGCAGTACCATCACAATAATGTGATATACACGGAGAAAATGCCCCCAAAAGGCCTTAAAAAGCCGTGCTGCGTCTGCATAAGTGCTGATTTTTAAGTGACCAAATTGCTTCCACCTACGGGCGCCTAAGTTACCTAAAACAGGGTTTATGGAATCATTTATAGCTGCAAAGAACAGCAAAAAGTAGAAATTATTATTGCTCTTTTTATAAAACTTGTTATTATCATCCATCGTAGTCGGGGAGCCTTAGAGGCTGAGATTGATTTATCAAGACCCGTTGAACCTGATCCAGTTAACACTGGCGGAGGGAACTATAGGTCTTGCTTTACATGATTTAATCTACCTTTAGGGGTTGTAAAATCTAAGCCTGATAAAGTTCCTCAACGCTAGCGTTAGGTACTTTTATGGCACACACCACAGCAGCGCCCCTTACCAAAAAAGACGCAACCAAAGCTTCCCTGATACCTATTGTCCTCACTATTGCCGGCTCTGATAGCAGCGGCGGTGCTGGTATACAAGCTGATATTAAAGCCATATCTGCAACAGGCAGTTATGCCTGTTCTGTTATTACCGCCATTACTGCTCAAAACACCCTGGGCGTGCTCGCCATTTTCCCCATCCCACTTGAACACATCGAAAAGCAACTTGATGCCGTTTTTACCGATCTAAACGTGGTTGCAGTTAAAGTTGGCATGCTAGCTGATAGTGACATCATCAAAATAGTTGTGGCAAAAATAAAGCAGTATCAACCTAAATTCTTAGTAGTAGATCCTGTCATGATCACCACTAGCGGTGAATCACTGTTAGCCCAATCTGCAATTGGCGTCCTCAAATCTGAACTCCTGCCATTAGCCAATATTATTACTCCAAATTTACCAGAAGCTGCAGCCCTCATTGGCAGTGCGGTGCCAAGCAACCAAACTGAGATGGTTAACATGGCCAAAGACCTTCGCCAACTAGGTGCGAAGGCCATATTGCTCAAGGGTGGCCACCTGGTAGATGAAGATAACAGCACCGACCTACTGATACTTCCAGCACATGTGCACCTGCTAACGGCAAAACGGATCAACACCCGCAACACGCATGGCACAGGTTGTACCCTATCTTCGGCTATTGCCTCTTACCTAGCCCAAGGCAATGGTTTGTTACTAGCAGTGCAACTTGGTAAACGGTATATATCTAATGCTATTGCTCACGCTGATGATTTAAAGATTGGTAACGGTAACGGACCAGTCAATCACTTTTTCAATGGCCATGCTGATGTCTGCTAACAGCTTGGGGCTGATGGGCCAACAAAATGCCATTGGTATAGACATATCAGGCGGTTATCTGCGTTACCACAACAGCTTAGAGGCGACCATCGCAGGGCTTAATGTTCGTATCCCAGCAGGCGCTTGGACCTGTATTTTGGGACGTAGCGGTTGTGGTAAAAGTTCGTTACTTCGTTACCTTGCTAACCTCTTAAAAGACACAGCACATTGGCAAGGTGAAGTTACCACATTACCTTTGGGCAACAGTAAACATGCAATCGCCTATATGGCACAGGAAGACCTGCTGATGCCATGGTTATCAGCACTAGATAATGTCATGTTAAGCACTCAATTTGGCAGTATGCCTAGCCGCATAAAAAAAACTCAATGGCAGTTTGATAAAGCTCACTCGTTGTTGCAAAAAGTGGGGCTTGGCAACAAAGCCAACCACTTGCCAGAACAATTGTCAGGTGGCATGCGCCAACGTGTTGCACTGGCAAGGACCCTCATGCAAGACCAGCCAGTAGTTCTGATGGATGAACCTTTCTCCGCCCTAGATGCAGTAACGCGTTATCGTCTGCAAAACCTTGCTTATCAATTATTACAGGACAAAACGGTGGTATTGATCACCCATGATCCGCAAGAAGCCATTCGTTTAGCAAATCAACTTTACATTATGCAAGGCCGGCCAGCGTTTGCAGAGCTTTTAGTTGCTCCAACCTCTCCGACACCCCGGAACTTTGATGCTCAGTGCGCTGAACTTCAGCAGACCATTATGGATCGCCTGGAGCAGGATTATGAGTAATTTAAACGCTTTAATGCCAGTTAAATTACACCCTAAAAAATTCCTATCTAACCCACTGATGCGCATGATCGTAAGCACTGCAGTTATTATTGGCTTATGGCAAGGATTAGTGATTGGGTTAGAGCTGCCCTCATTCATTTTACCTAGCCCTTTTGCAGTATTTGAAAAGCTAATAGACAGACATGACGTTCTGCTAAGACACAGCTGGGTTACGGCTCAAGAGATTTTACTTGGCCTACTGCTTGGTTTAACAATGGGACTAATCTTTGCCTTTCAAATGCTGTTATTTAAGCCTGTGAAACGCTGGATGCTGCCCATTTTAATCGCCAGCCAGGCTATTCCCGTATTTGCTATCGCACCAGTCTTGATGCTCTGGCTAGGTTACGGCATTGCATCCAAAATAGTGATGGCGGCGTTGATTATTTTTTTCCCTATTACTACCTGCTGTTACGACGGTTTACGAAATACCCCCCGTGGCTATCTAGACCTAGCTAAAACCATGGGCGCGACCAAATGGCAAATGCTACGTCATATTCAGCTGCCTGCTGCTTTACCAGCCATTGCTTCTGGTATTCGTGTAGCTGCTGTTATAGCGCCCATTGGAGCTGTTGCTGGAGAGTGGGTTGGCTCAAGTGAAGGTTTGGGTTATCTCATGTTGCAGGCAAATGCGCGCATGATGATAGACGAAATGTTTGCCGCCCTCTTTATTTTATCGATTTTGTCTATCACACTTTATTTTGGGGCAGACACATTACTTAAAAAACTTATCCCTTGGAAAGCCTAACAAAAAACATTACTTAAACAATTACATACCCACTTAAAAACTTAAGGAAAACTTATGAAAATCAGTACTATACTTTATGCATTGGCACTTGCTGGAAGCCTAATGGCCACTACAGTTTCGGCTGAAACAAAAAACCTCACACTAATGCTGGATTGGTTTGTGAACCCCAATCATGGTCCTGTAGTCATAGCTAAAGAACGTGGTTATTTTAAAGCCCAAGGCCTTAATGTTGAAATTCAAGAGCCCGCAGACCCTAGCATGCCACCCAAGCTCGTGGCTGCAAACAAGATCGATTTAGCCATCAGTTATCAGCCAAGTTTGATTATTGATGTGGCGGCTGGTTTACCTTTAATTCGCTCTGCAACCTTAATTTCTACACCTTTGAATACCCTCATGGTGCTGGACAATAATAACATCAACGATTTGTCTGATCTAAAAGGTAAAAAAATAGGCATTGCCATCGCGGGTAATGAAGAAGCCTCAATAGGCACCATGCTTCAAACTGGCGATGTTAAGTATGATGAAGTTGACATTATCAATGTAGGCTGGGCGCTTTCATCGTCATTGGCATCTGGCAAGGTGGATGCTATTTGGGGTGGTTTACGTAACTTTGAAATCAATCAACTCGCTCTTGAAGGGTTTGCAGTAAAGGCATTTTTTCCAGAAGAGTATGGAGTGCCTGTCTATGACGAACTAATTTTTGTTGCTAATGCACAGACCTACGATAAAAGTGCAATTAGGGGTTTTAATAAAGCTATAGAGCAAGCAGTCATTTACATTATCAATCACCCTCAAGATGCTTGGAACGAATTTGTTGCATACGCCCCAGACACATTAAACAATGAGCTCAACAAACGTGCCTGGAAAGATACCCTTACACGCTTTGCAAGGCGTCCGTCTGCAGTGGATTTACAGCGTTACGATAACTATGCAGAATTTATGTATGCACAAGAAATAATTAATACGTTACCAAAGGCCACAGACTATGTGCCTACCTTGTAGTTAATTATTTTTATGTACTCACCCATTAACACTAATCAGGCGGCTACTTCATGAACCATCAAGATTTAATCAATGCGTGTCGCCAAGATTGGCTTGCATACACCCAACATGGGTTTATTGAACAACTTGCAAAAGGCACACTGGCACACTGGCACACTGGCACACTGGCACAGCCATGTTACCTGCATTACCTTAAACAAGATTTCTTATTTTTAAAGCAATATGCACGTGCTCATGCACTAGCAATTTACAAAGCAGACTCCTTAGCTCATATGCGCACAGCACTCACTAGTGTCAATGCACTGTTAGGTTCAGAACTTAAACACCATGTGGATTATTGTGCTGACTGGGGCCTAACTGAGTCAGACCTGGAGGCGGAGGATGAAGATTTTGGCACGGTAGCCTATACGCGCTATGTCATGGACGCAGGAATGAAAGGCAATATGGTTGATTTATACGTGGCCTTGGCGCCCTGTTCCATTGGCTACGCAGAGATTGGCCGCAATCTGACCACAGATAAACATACCAAGCGACACGGCAATCCATTTGAGAGTTGGATTAGCCTTTATGGTGGCGATCAATTCCAGCATGGAGTCACCCAAAGCACTACTCAGGTAGATAGGCTTATTGCTGAAATTGACTCCCAAAGTCAGCGTGGGCAGGATCTAATGAAAGTATTTAGCACAGCAACACGAATGGAAATTATTTTTTGGCAGCAAGCTTTAAATGCTGTCTCTTTGGAGCATGTATGAAGCACAAACTAGACTCACATATCGATACCATCATAACCGCGTTAAACGCGGTACGTGAGCAAAAACCTCTGGTGGTCAATATTACTAACTATGTGGTGATGAATAATACAGCCAACGCATTGCTGGCCATTGGCGCGTCGCCCATCATGGCTCATTCAAGTCAAGAAATGGCAGAAATGATGTCGTTTGCTGGGGCGCTGGTGATCAATATTGGCACCCTGGATAGCCAATGGACACCCCGCATGGAATTTGCAGTGGAACAGGCCAATATTAATAACAAGATCGTGGTACTTGATCCAGTTGGATGTGGAGCTAGCCAATTACGCACCCAAACGTCACGTCATATTGCCCAAGCTGCCAATAAATTAATTATTCGGGGTAATGCTTCTGAGATTATTGCCTTGGCTGGCGAAGAAGGCCGAAACAAAGGTGTTGATGCCCAAGATACGAGTGAATCTGCAGTTACAGCCGCCCACCATTTAGCTAAAAAAAATCAATGCAGCGTCGTTATTTCTGGGGCTAGTGATTATGTGATCACACCTACGGGGCAAGTTAAGTTGCAAAATGGTCATGAAATAATGCAACAAGTTACGGGGATGGGGTGTTCTTTAAGCGCCCTTGCTGGCGCCTTTGCTGCCGTAGGAGAAGACACAGGGTTAGCAGCAACTGCAGTTTTCGGCGTGGCCGGCGAGATAGCTGCAGAGCAGTCAAAGGGTCTGGGGAGCCTACAGCCTAATATTTTGGATGCCCTATATCAGTTGGATGAAAAAACATTAATTCAGCGTTTAAAATTAACTTGATGTTATTTTTTTAAAGCCTTTTTTATTGACCAAACAGCTTGTATACAAAGAGTAACGTTAAACGTGAACCCATATCGTCTATATTTAGTCACTGATGACCAGCAAGATCTAACAACATTAAAACATGTTGTTAGAGAGGCTGT
>CAJXEN010000047.1 GCA_913052465.1 uncultured Oceanospirillaceae bacterium | reverse complement strand
CAGCAACAAGACCAGCATAAGTCTAAACCTATGTACCTTATGTCGTCTCCAGAATATGCCATGAAACGTTTGCTGTCAGCCGGCAGTGGTAGTATCTACCAAATTGCCAAAGCTTTTCGTAATGGTGAAGTAGGCCGCAGGCATAATCCAGAATTCACCTTGTTAGAGTGGTATCGTATCGACTTTGATCTAGATCAGTTGATGCAAGAAGTGGCTAGCCTTATCGACACGGTATTGATAGATGAGGCACTAGCGTGGCAGTTTTTGAGTTATCGACAGGCTTTTAAAGACGTTCTTAGTATTGATCCGTTAACCGCAAGTGATGACGCCATTAGAGCTAAGGCATTAGATTATGTGGATATTAAAATGGATGCCAGTACCCCACGAGACACCTGGTTAGACTTGTTAATGAGTCATTGTGTGGAGCCACAACTCCCCAAAGCGTGTTTTATTTTTGACTACCCAGCAAGCCAAGCTGCTTTAGCACGTATTAGCTTGGATAAGCAGGGTAACAAAGTGGCTCGGCGGTTTGAGGTGTACGTTAATGGCATCGAATTAGCTAATGGCTACCACGAACTAACGGATGCTAAAGAACAACAGCGACGTTTTGAAGCAGACAATACCCACCGAAGTGTTTTGGGTAAAATGCCAATGGCTGCCGATATCAGGTTGCTTGCTGCGCTAAATGCAGGCTTGCCTGAGTGCGTTGGCGTTGCTTTAGGTGTAGAGCGCCTATTAATGCTTGCCAGTGACGAGCAAGACATTGCTAAGGTGATGGCATTTAACCACCACCTCGCTTAGCTTATGTTGGCTTAGCTTAAACTCGCTTAGATTATGTTGGCTTTATTTGGCGGGCCTTGGTTTAAAGGGGTGCTAATTCAGTTCAGCGAACATTTGTCCTAAGCGTGTTGTAGTGCCAGCACTAAGTTCTGTGGGCCATTGACTCACCCCTTTTGGCAAACACATCACCACCGTAGAACCCAACTTAAAGCGGCCCATCTCTGCTCCCTTTTTCAAGGTAATAGGGTCTTGGTTGGTATAGTTAAACTGACTCACAGCCTTGCCTTTAGGGCACACTAACCCGGCCCAAACTGTTTCTACGCTGGCCACAATCATAGCGCCTACTAGTACCATGGCCATAGGCCCAAAATCAGTGTCAAAAATGGCCACTACCCTTTCGTTACGAGCAAATAAACCAGGTACCTTGGCAGCTGTAGCTTGGTTAACCGAAAATAATGCACCCGGTACATGCACCATGTGGGTAAGCGTGCCATCACAAGGCATATGAATGCGATGGTAGTCTTTCGGTGCTAAATAAATGGTAGCAAAATCACCATCCTTAAAAGGAGTGGCCAGTTCACTGTTACCACCCAATAAGGTGGTCAGGTCAAACTCGTGGCCTTTGGCTTGAAATAGCTGCTGTCCGTTTATCTTTCCAAGTTGGCTAATAGCACCATCTACTGGGCAAGCTAAATGCTTGGGGTTATTGTCTATAAGGCGAGCATCAGCTTTAAGACTGCGGGTAAAAAAGTCATTAAAACTGTCATACTCCCTTGGCTCTTGGCGTTCAGCTTCCTTCATGTTTACTTTAAAGTGGTTAATAAAAATGCGTATAAACGGGTCTTTAATCACTGGCATAGAGCTGTGGGCTAACATTCCCACCAAGCGTGAGATTAAGTGCTGCGGTAACAAGTATTGCATCAATACAAATAGACGATCGCCCATGGAAAATCCTTAATTATGTGTGGTGAAGTCGTCTAAAGACGCTTTAATGTGGCGGAAGCTAGACATACGAACTGGGTCAATGTGGCCCTCTTCTAAAGCCTGTAATAAAGCACAGGCTGGCTCATGTTCGTGGCTGCAATCACTAAACTTGCAGTAGCCTAAATAGGGCCTAAATTCCACAAAACCCTCTAATAGAGTTGCTGTGTCCATGTGCCAGAGACCAAATTCACGAATGCCTGGGGAATCGATTAATTGCCCACCATTAGGAATGTGGAATAGTTTAGCTGTGGTAGTAGTATGAACACCCTTATTAGTTTGTTCAGACAAGGCGCTGGTTTTAATATCTACACCCGGTAATAAAACATTCACTAAGCTAGATTTACCAACACCAGACTGCCCCACAAACACGCTCACTTTATTGTTTAGCTCTGCGTACAGTGCCTCAAGGCCTGTTAAAGTTTGCGTAGAAGCGCGAATAATACGGTACCCCAAAGCCTGATAGCGAGCTAGCATCGGTTCAAGATGCTCTTGCGCCTCTTCATCTAATAGGTCAGTTTTGTTGAGCAAAAGGATAGGCTCAATGTCACTGGCCTCCGCCGCCACTAGATAACGGTCTATTAAGTTAGCATGGGCATAAGGTTTTGGCGCAAAGGTGACAATGATTTGATCAATGTTGGCTGCCACAGGCTTAAGATCGCCGTATTTATTAGGGCGGTTTAGAATACTATTACGCTCATCGCGGGCCACTATAACGCCACTTTGATCTGCCGCTTGACGCCAAGACACCTGATCGCCAGTCACAAGGAAACCTAGGTTAGAGCGGATCTTACAGCGAAAAACCTCACCTTTGTGTTGGCCATGTAGGGCTTCAACATCAATTAAAGAGCCATAATGGGCCATGATCAACCCTTGCTGTTCGGCTGACAGATCGCCATGTTCTATGGCTTCCTCTATCGCACCATCTTTTTTATTGGCACGGGCGCGACGCTCGTCTTGAACTTTATCAATTTGCCACTGCTGGTGGCGGGTTAGTTTACGTTTGGCCATTGAGAATTAATGTACTGGGTTGTCAGTAAAGGCTATATTCTACCCCGAAGTGAGGCATAATTCAGTGTCTCAATATCAGCTAGAGCACTTTTCTTGTGAAACATGTACAAAACTTAATATGGTTGGACCTAGAAATGACCGGTCTGCACCCAGAGCAAGACGTTATTATCGAAATTGCCACCATTGTCACCGACGCCCATCTAAACGTTTTAGCCGAAGGGCCATCCATTGTCATCCATCAAAGCGACGCTGTGCTTGAGGCAATGAACCCTTGGTGTATAAACCAACACGGTATATCTGGCCTAACGCAGCGGGTACGAGACAGCAAAGTAAACTGTGCCCAAGCCGAACAACAAACCATCGATTTTCTTAAAACCTTGGTTGACGGCGGCCACTCTCCCATGTGTGGCAATACCATTGGGCAAGATAGGCGTTTTTTAGTAAAATATATGCCTCAACTTGAAGCCTACTTCCACTACCGTAACCTAGATGTGAGTACCCTAAAGGAGCTTGCCCGCCGTTGGCGCCCGGAGCTGCTTGACGGCCTTAAAAAAGGGGGCAGTCATTTGGCGCTAGATGATGTGCGTGATTCAATTGCCGAAATGGCTTATTACCGAGAGCATTTTCTGAAGGTTTAGTACTTCAGGGGGTACAAAAAAGGGCGCATCGGGTGAGGGTGTTCTGGTCACTGTGAATTAGGCGCTTTTATTTGCGAGCTTTTAAACTTCACTAGTGACCTATTGCCAATGCTAGAATCTATTTAGAGCTGACATTATTTTTCAACCCATAGTTATTCTTGCAGCCTTGTTACTGTTGGTTAGAGTTTGTCCTGTTCTGGCCCATAAACCAAGGAAGCGTGATCTACATAGCGCTGAATTAGGCGGCCAGACATAATTCTTGGTGAGCCAAGCGTGTCAGGTAATTGGTCGTAGCGATACCAGTCGGCCTGCGCGATCTCGATGCCATCAACCTTAATTTCATCGGTCACTGCATCGGCCATAAAGCCTAGCATTAGCTGCCCAGGATAGGGCCAAGACTGGCTGCCAATATAACGAATATTGTCAATTTCTACGCCCACTTCTTCAAACACCTCTCGATGCAGAGCCTGTTCTGCCGTCTCTCCAGCCTCAAGAAACCCAGCCAAAGTGCCAAATCGATTAACTGGCCAGTTACTATTACGCGCCAAAAGGCAATGATCCCCGCGGGTTACTAATACAATAATGCATGGCGAAATTCGTGGGTAATTGCTAATGTTGCAGCCATTGCAGACCATTGCATGTTCTTTATCAGAGGCTTGATTAGGTTTGCCACAAGTCCCACAAAAGCGGTGTGTATCTTGCCAGCCTAATAATTGCACGGCTCGACATGCCAACGAAAAAATCTCTTCGCCAGCGACCATTAGTAAGTCACGCAGTGCCACTATGCTAAACCCCTCAGTGGCAGCGGCTTGTGGCATTAGATCCCAAACTTCACAGTCTCGGGTGTGCCATTGACCAAGGGTTATTCTTCGCTGGCAGAAAACATGCAGTGGTTGTGATGTGTCACTATCAATAACTGGGTTGTTATGTGTTCCAATAGCATCAGCCAGTAAAATATCGCCACCAACGACAGCAATAATCCATTTTTTATCTGTATTTAGTAATAGTGGGCTGGCATAAAAGCCGTTTAGGCCTGTTGGGACAGTCACAGTAGGATATACCTTTAGTAATGTGAATTAAGTTAATGTGGATAGCTTACTTAAAGCTTTTCATTTGCAGTATTTTTAGGTGTTTTTTACCCTGTTGCCATTATTCTACCATTAATAGATATAGCGCTGGAGCTATGTTGTGGCATTGGAAAATAGGCTAGGTCATCATCTCCAACGGGTTAGAAGGCTGCAATATTAATCCAATACGGCGCTCACTCAAAGGCTAGAGCTTCAATTTCATTTCTACTAAGCAAGGTGTAAACCCTACTTTTCCATAGGCCCGAATTGCTGATGAGTTCTGTGAATATACGTCTAGATATAGCGCCTGGGGCCCTTTATCTCGGCTCCATTGTGCAAGTAAACCTACTATGTGCTGGTTTATACCTTGTCCTCGAAGGTTAGGTGACACATACATAAACCCTAGGTAAGCATGAATGTCATGGATATGAGCTGGCTTAGAGCTTTTAACTTGTGCGTAACCCACACCTACAATATCTTTTTGGTGCTCCAGCACTATTAAGTGAATATCTGGGTTGGTTATTTGATCTGTGATATCGTAATAAAATGTTTTTTGCTTTTTAATGTCGCTGTCAAAAGGGCGCTCAGCCTCTAATAACAACTGCTCTATTTTTAGTAAACGTGATAAATCACCCAGCATGGCTTCTCTGTATATCAAATTTTAGTTCCTCTAAGGCTCTACGTTAAAAACAAGGATGTGGTTGAAATTTTACTATAGCTTTATTTGCTTTACCCAGTATGGATAATTATATGGAGCCCTAGACTGATTTTCATTATCGTGCATCCTGCGTATTTTGCTGTGCTATCAAAAGTGAGTTTAAACTTATCATGATACCCTGTGTTTTTTCTCAATAAAGCATGGGCTCATTTAGGTTTTTAAAATCTCTAATGTGCATATAAAATGACAGATCTGCAATGCGCAGCTGCCTTCATTGAATCGGGGTCTTGTAGGCTAAAAAATATTTTATGCTAACAAATCTTGTAGGTTAATAAATCTTGTAGGTTAATAAAGGTGCTTTAACTTATGGCCTAAATGATAGGCCAAAGGCAATGGTGTTATGGGGATGAGTTGCGCTTGTCGTTGTGTCAATTGGTCTATAGCCCAGTCAATATGTTCCACTACCATCGGTGTGGCACTGTCGCGTTGGCTTTGTAATGCTAACAGTGTTGATTCTGTGGCAGGGCCATTACCTAAACCAATGGCTAAGTTACGTTGCCAACCTTCAAAACCAGCTCGCCTAATAGGTGACCCTTCAGTTCGTTTAAGAAACTCTTTTTCGGTCCACATAAATAGCTGTGCTAATGTTGCTTGGTCTAGTCCATGGCGGGGTTTGAAATCATCTTCTTTGGTGGCACTAGGTGCACGATTCCAGGGGCATGCAAGCTGGCAGTCATCGCAACCAAATACTCTATTGCCTATTAATGGCCTCAGCTCTGTTGCAATACTGCCTTTGTGTTCTATGGTTAGGTAAGCAATGCAGCGGCTGGCATCCAGCACGTAGGGCTGCGGGAACGCTGAAGTTGGGCACACGGTCATGCAAGACTGGCAACGGCTGCAATGGTCTTTTTGATATGGTTCATCTATGGGTAATGCTAAATCCACAAAAATTTCACCTAGCACAAACCATGAACCTTGTTTGCGGTTGATGAGTAAGGTGTGTTTGCCTTGCCAGCCAAGACCTGCCTTTTGGGCTAGAGGTTTTTCTAACACGGGGGCGCTATCTACAAAAACGCGATGTCCAAAGGGGCCGATTAATGCCTCAATGGCTTTGCTCAATTGAGCTAGCCGTTTGCGCACTAACTTGTGGTAATCACGACCCAAAGCATAGCGGGCAATATAAGCCTGTTCGCCATCTTTTAGGGTGCTTAGGGTGGTTAATTTGGGATCTAGATAATCCATGCGTAAACAAATAATGCGCTTTGTGCCAGGCACCAGTTCTTGTGCACGATAACGTTTGCTGCCGTGTTTACTCATGTAATCCATGTCGGCATGGTAACCAAGGTCTAGCCACTGTTCCAACTGTGCACCAGCGGCCTCGTTGTCGATATCAGTAATACCACAGTCAGCAAAACCAAATTGGCTTGCGAGTCCTTTGATGTGTGTGGCTAAATCTGCAAGTTGTTGCGTAGTGAGTGGCGCAATAGGAGGCGAAAGAGCTGTTTGTGAGGGTGTATCGAGTGTCGGCATAGCGCTTATTCTAACCTAGTAGATTAAGGTGAGCTTCTAAAAATAATACAAAACTAATAAAATACCAGCCACAGAGGCGGTTATTGATGAGCTTTTAGGCTATATTGCACTATGATTAATCATCCATTTAGTAGGATTGCCTAGTTCATGTCTCTAAAGTACCAACTACAAGCCCACGGCGAAGATGCTATGGTAACTCTTGGCAGGCAATTTGGGCAGGCATTAAGTGCTGACCCACAAGGTGCTGCGGTATTTTTGCAGGGCGATTTGGGTATGGGTAAAACCACTTTTACTCGAGGTGTTATGCGTCATTTCGGTCATCAAGGTGCAACTAAAAGTCCCACTTACACCTTGGTGGAGCCTTATCAGTTTGAACAACAAAAAATACATCATTTTGATCTGTACCGGTTGGGTCACCCAGAAGAGCTTGAGTATTTAGGTATACGCGACTACTTTGATGGGCAGGCTATTAATTTAATTGAATGGCCAGATAAAGGCTTAGGTTATTTGCCACATGCTGATGTTGTATTAACTATTCACCCACAGGACCGGGGTCGTCAGCTCAACTTCGTAGCACAAACAAGTGTGGGTGAAGCTATTTTGAATAACTTACGACAGGTAAAGCCATGAGGTTGTGGGTGCTACTTTTATTGACCTGTTTGTCTACAGTGTCTTGGGCTGCAAAAATAGAAAACATACGTATCTGGCCAGCGCCAGATAATACGCGACTAGTGTTTGATACTAGCGCGGCAGTCACTTTTGAAAAAATCGTCTTAACTAACCCCGATCGTCTAGTGATCGATATCGACCGTAGCTTGTTGTCTACTTCTGTTGCCAAACTAGACTTTACTAACAGCCCTGTGCGCAGTATTCGTTCTAGCCAGCGTAGCGATAACAAATTACGCCTGGTGCTGGATTTATCCTATAAAACCAGCCATAAAATTTTCACACTGCCACCAAACGCTAGCTACGGTCACCGTTTAGTGGTGGACTTGTCCAACTATAAAAAAACGCCAGCAACACCAACAAAAGGTGCTGTTTTAAAGCCATCACAACCGCAATCACAAACCACAACCCTCACTAGCTTGAATTTATTAGATAGCCAGCGGGATATTTTAATTGCTATCGATGCAGGCCATGGCGGTGAAGACCCGGGTGCTTTGGGTCCTAGGTTTGGTGGTAAAAAACTACAAGAAAAACATGTGGTATTAGGTATTGCCAAACAGTTAGAGTCACTTATCAAAAAGGAACCTGGGTTTAAACCGTTGCTCACCCGCACTGGTGATTATTACATCAGTTTGAGGGGGCGTACTAATAAAGCTCGTAAAGCCAAGGCCGATTTGTTTATTTCCGTGCATGCAGACGCATTTAAAGATGGTAGAGCTAAAGGGGCATCGGTGTGGGTATTGTCTTCCCACGGCGCATCTAGCGAAATGGGACGGTTGCTGGCGCAAAAAGAAAATGATGCCGATTTAGTAGGTGGCATTGGTGGTACCGGCTTGGAAGACAAGGAACCCGATCTAGTAATGACCCTGCTAGATATGAAAACGACTTACAGCCAATCAGCTGGGCTATCAGTCGCTCAGGAGATCCTTGGTAGCATAGGTAAAATTACTAAGCTGCATAAAAAGCACGTTGAAAAGGCAGGTTTTGTAGTGCTTAAATCTCCAGGTGTGCCCTCTATCTTAGTGGAAACTGGGTTCATTTCAAATCCTGGTGAGGCGGCAAAGTTGCGCACAAAAAAGTACCAAAAAAAAATGGCTAGGGCCATTTTTAAAGGCTTAAAGAGCTACTTCTATAACCACCCTGTAGCGAATACCTATATTGCCTCGGTAGTTGAAGCAAGGCGCAAGATGCGTTCGTATAAGGTAGTGTCTGGAGACACGCTTTCTGCTATTGCTCAACGCTTTAGTACTAATGTACAACACCTACAAGACGCCAATAAAATGTCCAGTTCATCGGTCTTGTTGGTTGGCAAAACGCTTATTATTCCAGCCGGTTAAACGGCTTGCCCTATTATAAATCACGAGTGCCCTGATGACTGCAAAAATCCACCAACTCAGCCCACGCTTGGCTAACCAGATTGCCGCCGGCGAAGTGGTTGAGCGCCCTGCCTCTGTAATAAAAGAGCTGTTGGAAAACTGCCTTGATGCGCAAGCTAATAAAATTGATGTGGACGTAGAGCAAGGCGGCGTAAAGCTAATGCGTGTGCGTGACAATGGCACCGGTATTGGCGAACAAGACCTGGCGTTGGCGTTAAGTCGTCATGCAACTAGTAAAATCACCAGTTTAGATGATTTAGAATCGGTGCAGAGCTTAGGCTTTCGTGGGGAAGCCCTGGCTAGTGTGAGTTCTGTATCACGGTTAACGCTGACATCTAACACACAAGACCAATCAAGTGCTTGGCAAGTTGTTACGGAAGGTCGCGATATGGCGGCGCAATTGCAGCCTGCAGCACATCCCATAGGTACCACGGTTGAAGTACGGGATTTATTTTTTAATACGCCAGCCAGACGTAAGTTTTTACGTACTGAAAAAACAGAATTTAGTCATTTAGAAGAAGTTGTGAAGCGATTGGCATTAAGCCGATTTGATGTGGCGTTTAGCCTTAAGCACAATCAAAAAGTGATCCATAACTTACGCCCAGCAGACACTCAAGCTTCTCAAGAGAAACGTGTGGCAAGTGTATGTGGTCCGGCTTTTATGCAGCAAGCACTGCATATTGAAATGGAAGCGCCAGGGTTAAGGTTATGGGGTTGGGTGGGCCTGCCAACTTTTTCGCGCAGCCAAATGGATCTACAGTATTTTTTTGTTAATGGTCGAGTGGTGCGAGACAAGCTGGTAGGGCACGCTGTGCGGCAGGCATACCGTGACGTGCTGTACCATGGGCGTCATCCAGCCTTTGTATTGTATTTAGAACTAGAGCCTGCAAGTGTGGATGTAAACGTGCACCCCACTAAAAACGAAGTTCGTTTTCGTGATGGCCGTTTAGTGCATGATTTTATTTTCCGTAGCTTACACAAAGCACTAGCACAAGTGCGGCCAGAAATACCTACAGGTGGTGGCATTGATCAGCTGGGTGTGATGCAAGGTCAGTCTCAGATGCCTCCTCAAGGCCTTGAAGCAGGAGTATTTGCTGGTCAAGCGCAGGCCGACTTAGGCTTGGTTGCAGGTAATCCTACGTCACCAGCCATACAACAGTCATCAGGTGTGCAACAGGTACCTTGGCAAAGCTCGTCATTAAACCAGTTCTCGCCTCAGCAGATGCAAGAGCAAAGCAAAGTATATGCCAGCATGCATGGAGATGTAGCCTCGCCAATGAGCGCTTCAACAGAGGCGGGGCAGGTGCCACCTTTGGGGTACGCAGTAGCCCAGTTGCATGGTATTTATATTGTTGCTGAAAATGCCAAAGGTATGGTTTTGGTGGATATGCATGCAGCCCACGAACGTATTGTTTACGAAAAGATGAAGGTGTCATGGGCGCAACAAGGCATTAAAGCTCAACCTTTGTTAGTGCCTATATCCATGGCTGTTAGCTCCCGTGAAGCAGATCAGGTTGAAACCCAGCAAGAGTTATTTGGTGAGCTAGGGTTTGTTATTGACAGAGCTGGCACAGAAAACTTAGTGGTAAGACAAGTGCCTAGCTTGTTGCAACACGCCAATGTAGAACAGCTAGTGCGTGATGTCTTAGCAGACGTCGTTACCTATGGTAGTAGTGACCGTATTAGAGCCGCTCATAATGAGCTTTTAGGTACCATGGCTTGCCACGGTGCAGTGCGCGCCAATCGCAGGCTAAACCATGTAGAAATGAACGCGTTACTGCGAGACATGGAAATTACTGAGCGAAGTGGCCAATGTAACCATGGACGTCCTACATGGACTCAGCTGAGCTTGCCTGAACTAGATAAGCTGTTTATGCGAGGGCAATGACCAATGGCCGCAACTGGGTTACCGCCAGCGATTTTTCTCATGGGACCTACTGCTGCCGGTAAAACAGACTTAGCAGTGGAGTTGGTAAAGCAGCGGGCTTGTGAGATTATTTCTGTAGATTCAGCGCTAATATATAAAGGCATGGACATTGGCAGTGCTAAACCAGATGCAGCCATATTAGAGGTTGCTCCGCACCACCTGATTAATATATGTGACCCCCTTGACTGTTATTCTGCAGCGCAGTTTCGTAGTGATGCGTTGGTATTGATGGCGCAAATAACTGCTCGTGGTAAAGTGCCGCTGCTGGTGGGTGGCACCATGATGTACTATAAAGCACTGAGGGACGGCTTAGCGCAGCTACCTGCATCACAGCCTGCTATAAGAGGTCAGCTGGAGCAAGAAATAAAGGACGGCGGGCTAGCTGCAATGCATGTGCGCTTGGGCGACATTGATCCAGTTGCTAGTGCGCGCATTAACGCCAATGATCCTCAACGGATTACGCGGGCCATGGAAGTGTTTTTGCTGACAGGGGAAACATTAACAGCCCATTGGTCTAGACAAGAGCAGCAACGATTGCCCTACCAGGTGACTTCGGTGGGTGTATGGCCATCAGAGCGAGCAGTGTTGCATCAGCGCATAGAACAGCGTTATGAAATCATGTTGCAGCAAGGATTTAAGCGAGAAGTTGGGTCTTTAATGGCTCGTGGAGACTTACATTTAGACCTGCCTTCCATGCGTTGTGTAGGCTATCGTCAAATGTGGCAACACTTGGCTGGTGAATACGATGAGGCAATGATGCAATACAAAGGTATTGTTGCAACACGGCAACTGGCTAAACGGCAGCTCACTTGGTTGCGTAGTTGGCCACAATTACAAATGTTTGATAGTTTAGATACAAAATTAACATTCAATGTATTGCAATTATTCGATAGAATAGAGGTTTAGCGTAAAGGGTCCGTAAAGCGGCTTGCATCTGATGGTTCATTTACGCATTATTACAGGCTAATTTTATTCTAATTTCACTTTGAAGTTAGACTTACGACCCAAGGAGTTACTATGTCAAAAGGGCAAACCCTACAAGACCCTTACTTAAACGTATTGCGCAAGGAGCGAGTGCCAGTTTCTATATTTTTGGTAAACGGTATTAAATTACAGGGCCAAATTGAATCCTTTGATCAGTTTGTAATCTTGCTGAAGAACACCGTCTCTCAAATGGTATATAAACACGCCATTTCAACTGTGGTGCCATCTCGCCCAGTGAAAATGCCGGATGAAGATGAGCTAGATTAAGTTTTTTGGCTTTTTGTGAAACCCCAATGAGCACCAAAAGGTGCTCTCTTTGATTTAGGTTGCTTTTTTGTTTTTTGAACGTCACAAATCAGGTGAGCGTGCGATCCTTGTCCATCTAGAAATGGGCCAAGAAGGCGAGCGCGAAGATGCCAATGAGTTAAAAGAGCTGGTCTATTCAGCTGGTGCAGATCCCCTAGAAATAATAGGTGGTTCACGCGCAACCCCCCATCCAAAAACCTACGCTGGATCAGGTAAAGTAGAAGAGATTAAGCTGGCTGTAGCGCACCACGAAGCTGAAATTGTTATCTTTAATCACTCCCTGACTCCAGGTCAAGAAAGAAACCTAGAGTTGGAGCTTCAATGTAGGGTTTTAGACCGCACAGGTTTGATCCTTGATATTTTTGCTCAACGCGCCCGTACTCATGAAGGTAAGTTGCAAGTTGAGTTGGCTCAGCTAGAGCACATGTCTACTCGCTTAGTTCGCGGCTGGACCCACCTGGAGCGCCAAAAGGGTGGTATCGGTCTGCGAGGCCCAGGTGAAACTCAGTTAGAAACAGACCGCCGCCTGTTGCGTGTGCGCATCAACACCATATTGAAGCGTCTGGGCAAGGTGCGTAAACAGCGTGAACAAGGGCGTCGTGCCCGTCGCCGTGCTGAGGTGCCTACTATTTCTTTGGTAGGCTACACTAACGCTGGTAAGTCTAGTTTATTTAATCGCATTACCGTGGCTGAGGTGTATGCAGCAGATCAGTTATTTGCCACCTTAGATCCTACCTTTAGACGCCTTGAAATTAAAGATGTTGGCCCCACTATATTGGTTGACACGGTCGGTTTTATTCGCCATTTGCCCCACAAGCTTGTTGATGCCTTTCGGGCCACTTTGCAAGAAACTGCAGAAGCAACGCTGTTGCTGCACCTAGTTGATGCCAATGACGAAAAGCGTGATGACAACATAAAAGAAGTAGATTCAGTGCTTGCGGAAATAGGTGCTGATGATTTGCCTCATTTGTTGGTTTACAACAAGATTGATATGTTAGAAAATTGCCCTGCCCGAATCGACCGTGACGGTTACGGTGTTCCAAGAAGGGTTTGGTTAAGTGCTTTAACAGGGGAAGGCGTAGAGCTTTTGGTGCAAGCGATTAGTGAGCGCTTAGGTGGTGAGATTTTTGCCAAGCAAATAGTGCTTGAGCCTCAATACGGCAATTTAAGAGCTCAGCTTTACGCTCTAGATGCCGTAGAAAAAGAAGACATTAATGACCAAGGCCATATGGTGTTGGATGTACGCTTGCAAAAGCGGGATTTTTTACAAGTATTGAGTCGTATAGGAATGGATGCAACGCCTTTTGTCGGAAAGCCAGCCAATCCATGGGACTCGTAACTATTTACTAACTGTAGCTGTCAGGAGAAGATTATGGCCTGGAATGAACCGGGTAATAACGGTAAAGACCAAGATCCATGGGGTGGCAATCGCCGTCCAAACGGACAAGATCAGGGACCACCTGATTTAGATGAGGCATTAGGTAAGCTGATTGAGAAGTTCAATGGCCTATTTGGTGGTTCTGGTAACAAAAATACTTCTAATTCAGATGGTGGTGGTAGCCCTCTGCCTAGTGGTAGAATTGTACTGTTTGGTGCAGCCGTTGTTTTAGTTTTGTGGGCAGGTATGGGTTTCTATACGGTCGACCAACAAGAACGTTCGGTAGTGTTGCGCCTAGGTAAGTATAGCGAAACAGTTCAGCCTGGTTTGCAATGGAACCCGCCTTTGATTGACAACGTTACTAAAGTTAATGTGACTGCCGTACGTGATGTTGATCTACGAGCTTTGATGCTTACAGAAGACGAAAACATTGTGCAAGTAGGTCTGTCGGTGCAATATATTGTTTCTAATCCTAAAGATTTCTTGTTAGAAGTTAGGGATCCAGAAGGTACCCTATTGCAGGCTACAGAAAGCGCCTTGCGCCACGTTGTAGGCGGTTCAGAAATGCATTCTGTATTAACTGAAGGTCGTGCTCTTTTAGCCCTAGACATCGAAAGCCGATTGCAGAACTATTTAAATGGTTACCAAACTGGCTTAGAAGTCATTAAGGTGAACATAGAGAATACTTCTGCACCTTCACAAGTTCAAGATGCGTTTGATGACGTGATCAAGGCACGTGAAGATGAGCAGCGTGTTAAGAACGAAGCCCAAGCCTATGCCAATGGCATTGTGCCAGAAGCGCGTGGCCGTGCGCAGCGTGTGAACGAAGAGGCATTAGCCTACCGTGAGCAGGTTGTTGCTCGTGCAGAAGGTGAGGCGACTCGTTTTACTAAGTTGCTGACGGAATACCAAAAGGCTCCAGAAGTGACACGAGAGCGTCTTTACATTGTGGCTATGGAAGATGTTCTTTCCAATGCCTCTAAGGTAATGGTCGATGTTAAAGGGGGCAACAATATGATGGTGTTACCTTTAGATCAAATCATGAAGAACCAATCTCTACGTTCCACAACAGGTCTTGGCGGCCAGGGTTCTTCTAGCATGGTTGACGAAATTACCAGTCGGGTGATTCAGCAGCTAACTCAAGGTGTATCTTCAAGGGAGGCTCGTTAACATGGCTACTCGTACTCTAGTGACCTTAATTGGCTTATTTGTGGCGCTCCTTATTGCTTCTTCCTCACTATTTGTAGTGAAAGAAACAGAGCGTGCGATTATGCTTCAGTTCGGTGAGGTGGTGCAGTTTGATATCCAGCCTGGCCTGCATGTGAAAGTGCCGTTCATGAACACCGTGCGTGTGTTTGACGCTCGTGTACTGACCTTGGATGCGCGTCCACAGCGATACTTAACGCTAGAAAAGAAAGCGTTAATTGTTGATTCATTCGTTAAATGGCGTATTTATAACGTAGCTGACTTTTACACAGCAACTTCTGGTGATGAATTTACCACTGCAAAGCTGCTTGCTTCGCGGGTAGATACTGGTTTGCGTAATCAGTTTGGTGAGCGAACCTTAACCGAAGTTGTTTCTGGTGAGCGTGATGAGCTAATGGACGAGCTGCGTAAAGAGCTTAACCAGGTGGTTATTGCAGACATGGGCATCGAAGTGGTTGACGTACGTGTCAAGCGTATCGATTTGCCACCAGAAGTAAGTGAGTCTGTTTACGGACGGATGCGCACCGAGCGTGAGCGTGAAGCCCGTGAGTTACGATCTCAGGGTAAGGAGCTTGCTGAAGGTATTCGTGCTGATGCAGATCGTCAAGAAACGATCATTGAAGCCAATGCTTACCGTGAGTCAGAGCTTGTTCGTGGTGATGGCGATGCCATTGCAGCGGCAACCTACGCTGCTGCCTTTAACAAGGATCCAGAGTTCTATAGTTTTTATCGTAGCTTAGATGCCTATCGTAAAACCTTTGGTGCTGGTGGTGACGTGATGCTGATTGAACCTGACAGTGAGTTCTTTAAGTACATGAATCAGTCTACTTTGAAGTAGGTCTTTGACTGGTTTTGAGTAAAATAAAAAAGGGCCTTGTGGGGCCCTTTTTAGTGGCTGGCTTTTAAGACTCAAAGGTGGTCATTTATGGCTTAAAGAAGTACAATTGTGCAACCGAGA
>CAJXEN010000046.1 GCA_913052465.1 uncultured Oceanospirillaceae bacterium | reverse complement strand
GAGATGATCATAACATCTCTTGTTAGGTGGCCAAATTCACTGTACCACTATAATAGGCAGGTTTTGAATATTAACCCTAATTATGCTGAAGCTTATTATAATATAGGAGTTGCCCATACAGATAAGGGTGATGTAGATGCAGCCATCAGTAGCTACAAAATGGCTGTAAAGATTAAGCCAGACTATGCTGATGCCTATAACAATTTGGGCATAGCTCAGCAGAGTAGGGGTGATATAAACGGAGCCATAAACAGCTACAAAAAGACCATTAAAATCAATCCAAGTTATGCTGACGCCTATAATAATATGGGTACATCTCTGCACGGCAAGGGTGATTTAGATGAAGCCATCAGCTCCTACAAAAAGGCTGTAAAGATTAAACCTGATTATGCTGACGCCTATAATAATTTGGGCATGTCCCTTAAGAGTAAGGGTGATTTAAAGGCAGCTATAAATAGCTATAAACAAGCTTTAGAGATAAATCCGTACTATGCTGTGGCCTATATTAATATGGGTATAGCTCTCCAGGAAAAGGGAGATATAGAAGCAGCTATAGCCAGCTATAGTGAAGCTCTCAAACTAAACCCCAACTATGCTGAAGCCTATTTTAATATCGGTATTTCCCTTTACGGTATGGGTGAAATAGAAGAAGCTATAGTAAGCTTTGGTAGTGCTCTAAAATTGTCCCCTGGCTATGCTGAAGCCTATAATAATATGGGCATTGCCCTGAAGAGTAAGGGTGAGCTTAAGGCTGCTATAAGTAGCTATAACAAGGCCCTAGAGATTAATCCTAGCTTTGTTGAAGCCTATAATAATATGGGTATAGCTCTACATGATAAGGGTGATATAGATGCAGCCATAGGCAGCTATAAAAAGGCTCTTGTGATTAATTCTAGCTTTTATGAGGCCTATAATAATATGGGTGTTTGCCTGAAGAGTAAGGGTGATCTAAATGCTGCTATAGGTAGTTTTAAAAAAGCCCTAGAGATTAACCCTAGCTATGCTGAGGCTTATAACAATATAGGTATTGTCCTGTTTTATTCGGGCGATCAAGATGCTGCTATAGGCAGCTACAAACGGGCAATAGAGCTTAATCCTAACTATGCTGAAGCTCATTTTAACATGGGTAGTCCCATGGAGGACAAGGGTGAGTTAGTTGCAGGAATAAAAAGCTATGAAATGGCTTTAAAAATCAAACCTGGCCATCAGGCTGCGCGCGCTAGCAAACTGCATGCGCAATCGCATATTTGTGATTGGGAGGCAATTGAGCTAGACCGAGGTCTCATTGCGACATTGGGAACTTCTACGGAGTCTGTTATTCCTTTCTCAATTTTGCCCCTTGAAGACGTGCCCGAGCGTCACCTAATACGTGCGGCAACCTTTACGAAGAAACTGTATGGATTTATTACGCCTTTGCCACTTGGGGCTCCACCCTCGGAGAAACCAAAAAGCCTTCGCATTGGATATTTTTCGGCAGATTTTAATGAACATCCAGTAGCCTATTTAATAGCCAAGGTGCTTGAAACACATGATCGCAGGCACTTTGAAGTTTACGGATACTCCATTGGTCCTAATAAAGACGACGATGTGCGGCGACGACTTACTAAGGCGTTTGATGTTTTTGATGATGTCTGTGACATGAGTGATAAAGATATTGCCCTACTAGCCAGGCAGGATAAAATTGACATTGCAATTGACTTAACTGGCTACACAAAAGACCATAAAACTAGTATTTTTGCCCATCGAGCCGCCCCAGTCCAGATTAACTTCCTGGGGTACCCGGGTACCACGGGGGCCGATTTCATTGATTATATTATTGCTGACCCGGTACTAATTCCAAGTAGCCATGAGAAGTACTATAGCGAATGTATACTAAGGTTACCAAACACCTATATGCCCACCGACAACACCCGACCATTAGCGACGCGTGAGATGAGCCGTTCTGAGATGGGTCTGCCAGAGGTAGGCTTTGTCTTTTGTTGTTTTAACAATAATTATAAAATTTCCCCTTCTGAATTTGATATCTGGATGAGGGTTCTACTTAAAACTGAGGGTAGCGTACTTTGGATGCGTAATTCGAACGAATGGTCGAAGGACAACTTGTGCAAGCACGCCCAATCACGAGGTGTGGATCCATCGAGGCTTGTTTTTGCTGGTCGAGTACCGATGGATGAGCACCTAGCGCGGCAAAAATTGGCGGACCTTTTTCTAGATACATTTACCTTTAATGCTCATACCACAGCAGCTGAGGCACTATGGGTGGGGCTGCCAGTAGTGACAAAGCTAGGTAAAAGCTTTTCTGCACGAGTGGCTGCAAGCCTTCTTACAGCTGTTGGGTTACCAGAATTAATTACTGAAACAGAGCATGAGTACGAGGCATTGATACTAAATTTGGCGAACAACCCTGGACTTCTAAAACAGACTCGAAAAAAACTAGCAGGCACCCGTACATCAGCTGCACTATTTGACACCACGCTCTTTACTAAGCATCTTGAAGAGGGGTTTCAACACGCCTACCAGCGGTATTTTGATGGTAAATCACCTAAGGCTATTTCGGTTTCAAAATAATGCTACCCCAGCGTGTTTTTTTGCTCACCACCTTAGCTTTACTAGCCTTTGCTGCTAACTCACTACTTAACCGTGGTGCTTTACAGTATGAACTAATAGGGCCTGGGGAGTTTGCTGTATTAAGAGTGGCTTTTGGCGCTTTAACACTGTTTATGCTGTTAGCTTGGCGAAACAAACGACTGCCTAGACGTCAACCTATAGCATTTAAAGGGGTTGTTGGCCTTGCCGCCTATATAGTGGGTTTTTCATACGCCTACGTGAATTTAGACGCTGGTCTTGGTGCGCTTATTTTATTTGGTACAGTGCAAGTCGTCATGTTTATTGCAGCGGCTTATGCTGGTGAGCGGTTATCTATTTATCGATGGTTGGGTGCGCTCATCGCCTCGCTTGGTTTATTGGTGCTATTTTGGCCTGACAAAAATGTGAGCTTGCCCTTGTCTGGTTTAATATTGATGTTGTTGGCAGCCTTCGGCTGGGCGTTATATTCACTAGAGGGGCGAAGAGTGAATGACCCTCTGCTAGCCACAACTTGGAATTTTATCTACGTGTTACCCATTACCCTGTTGGTTTTGCTAACAGAAGGTGGGGTAGGTGAAGCCAGTGGGGCAGGTGCTAGTCTGCACATTACTACTAATGGTGTATTGTTAGCTTTAGTGTCTGGGTCTGTTATGTCGGGCCTGGGTTACGCCCTGTGGTATTGGGTTTTGCCAAAATTGGACGTCACTACAGGTGCACTGGCACAGTTACTTGTGCCTGTTTTTGCGTTGGTATTAGGCGCCTTATTTTTACAAGAAACTGTGAGCCTTCGCGCCGCTATGGCAACTGCATTAATCGTTGGCGGTGTTGCTGTGGGCAGCTTATTCAAGCGGGCTTGAGAAGACTCTAAACGGTTTTATATAACTACTGCCCTTGTCGTAGGTCCACTATTTAAGCAAGTGTTTGAACAGCCGTTAGATAATTTATTAACCGGCTTGAGGTTTTTTGTGCCAGCCTATGTACAACCGCTGCCTAGCTGGGTGGCCATGATAAATGGCTCATTACCTTAGTTAAATGACCCAATTGCAAAGTCTGACAACAGTTCAACCCCTGTTTTGGTGATCCGTACTTGCTGCTCTAGTTTTACGCCTTCTTTTTCTCCAATGCCACCAGTGTAAGACTCTACGCACACCACCATGTTTTCATGGAAGTGGCCGTCGTAGCCGACTTTTTCGTAGTTTTGCGGGTGGTAAATACAAGGGTATTCATCGGCAAGGCCCACACCATGCACAGAACACGAATAACTGTTAGGCGCAAAACGCTCTGGCACTTTCCAAGACTGGTCCACAAAATCACGAAAGGCCAGGCCGTCTTTAAGTAAAGCCATATTATGGCTAATGTGTTCCATGGCAATGTCGTATATTTCTTGCTGGGTTGAAGTAGGTTTTTCGTGCCCGGCAATCCAGGCGCGAGAAATGTCTGCACAATAGCCATAAGGGCCAATGAGATCAGTATCAAAAGAGACCATGTCCCCCTTTTGAATGATGGCGTCGGAGCTTTCAAGCATCCATGGGTTTGTTCGTTCACCTGTGCATAAAATCCGCGTTTCTATCCATTCCCCACCGTTACGAATGTTCTCAAAATGCAGGTGGGCCCAAAGTTCATTTTCACTAATGCCAGGTTCACAATGATCCCACATGCGCTCTATCCCTTTTTGGCATACGGTAATGGTCCATTGCATTAGTTGTAATTCTTCAGCAGATTTTATAAGGCGCGCATGCTCCATGTACTTCATGCCGTACAAGGTTTCAATACCATGTTTATGCAACTGGGCCATGCCTAGTTCTTCACAAATATCCACTGCCAAGCGTTTATTGCCGCCACCATACTGCTTCATTAACGAAGCAATGTCGTTACCCCAACGCACTGCTTGCTCTGGGCCGCGTTCACCAGCGGCGAAATAAGCCCATGCAATAGCAAGACGAATTTCATCTACTGTGAGTTGGCCATTAGGTAACCGCTTATCATCATGAAGGTGAGCACAATTTTGGTAGTCAAATAGTAAGGCTGGGCCATCAGCAAAGATTAGCGCATAACGACAAGGGTTGTGCATGGTCCACAGCTGCATATTAGAGGTGTCTGTGGCATAGCGAATATTGCAGGGGTCATATAACAAGGCTGCAGCAATGTCATTGTCTCGCAATACTTGGCGTGTGCGCTCCAGTCGGTACTGCCTTGCTTTTCTTATGGTGTGTTGGGCAATGGGTTTTTTTAGAGCGATGTCCGTAGCATCCTTGCTAAGATATCGTATTTTTTCATTGACCACTTTACTCACTCCTAGTTTGAAGAACGGATGTCGTGTATGTTTATTTACTCGATTAGTTGTTTTCTAGTGATTTATAAATCAAAGTTCATAATAAAAAATGCAACGACATAGTATGATGGCAGCATTAATACTCATTCGGCAGAGTATGCAAATTTAGAACAGTTACTGCAATGGCTTTGCATGGTCTGGCAGGCCACCATCAAGATATTTTTTAATATAGGTTTAATCCATATATGCAAAATAATACATTACTAATAGTGCTAGGCAATCAGCTATTTCCTTTGCAACATATCCAAAGTGTTGAGGCTGACTGTATCTTCATGGCAGAAGACTTGGGGTTGTGTACTTATGAGAAACACCACAAGTTAAAAATACTCATGTTTTTGGCAGCTATGCGTGAAAAGCGTGATGAGCTGCAGGCAAATGAATATGCTGTTGAGTATGTCGATATTGAACACCCAGACTTTGAACAATCTTATGAGGCAAAACTAGCCGCCTGTATTGAAGCGAATCAGATTAAAGCGCTGACTTTTTTTGAAATAGAAGACAAGGCCTTTGAAGCAAGAATAGAAGCTTTTGCTGCCTTGTATGATTTGCCAATCACTGTGCTGCCTTCACCCATGTTTTTGTTAGACCGACAAGATTTTTTAGACCTTAATGGCAAATATAAGGTTCTACGCATGGGCAACTTTTATAAAGGGGTGCGTAAAAAGTTAAACTTGTTGATGGATGAGGACCAAAAACCCCTGGGTGGTAAGTGGTCTTTTGATGAGGACAATCGCAAAAAAATCCCTAAAGGTCTATCTTTACCTGAATTATATAAGCCCTGCCAGAGCCAATATGTGGAGCCATTAAAACTGATCATACAGTCTAAGTTTCCACTCCACCCGGGCCAAATGAATGATGTGTGGATGCCTTTAACACGCAAAGATGCGTTGCAAAATATCGATTATTTTTTAATGGTAAAGTTTGAGAATTTTGGTATCTACGAAGATGCAATTTTGCAAAATGATACCTTCATGTTTCACAGTGCTATTAGCCCGTCGTTAAATATGGGTTTAATCACTCCACATGACATTATTGATAAGGTTTTAGCTTATACCCAACACAATGATGTGCCACTAAATTCGGTTGAGGGTTTCTTACGGCAAATTATCGGCTGGCGTGAGTTTATAAGAGGCGTGTATCAACATCATGGGCAAACCCAATTACAGAGCAACTTCTTTAATTTTTCTGGGTCGTTAAAGAATAGTTGGTATGCTGGTAATACGGGTATACCACCCTTAGATGACGCAATAGGCTTTTGCGATCGTTATGGTTATACCCATCACATCAACCGACTGATGGTAATCTCTAACCTAATGACTTTATGTGAAGTGCATCCTGCAAATGTATACCGCTGGTTTATGGAAATGTACATTGATTCCTCAGAGTGGGTGATGACACCTAATGTGTTTGGTATGGGAACCTTTGCAGATGGTGGTCTTTTCGCCACTAAGCCTTATATCTGTGGGTCTAATTACATTCTTAAAATGAGTGATTATAAAAAAGGTGAATGGTGTAATACGGTTGATGGTTTGTATTGGCGTTTTGTTAGCCGCAACATGGGACTGCTGAAAAATAACCCGCGCTTATCATTTATGCGTAGCACGCTAGAAAATATGAATCCGCAACGCAAAGAGCTAATTTTTGCTTGCGCAGAAGATTTTATTGCTAAACACTGTTCTCATTAGCATACATTGCCTTTAGCTATTTTTAACAATGGTGCTGGATAAAATGAGGCTTAACAATAGTTAGCTAGGCAATAGTGGTTTTGTTACTCCAAAGTCGTAGTTTCATATGCGTTGGTGTCGGTTAGTATGGTAATTATCTATTTAGCCTTGATTGAGTATGAGCTTATGAGCCACGCCACTTCTTATTTTACTAGTTATTTTACTAGTTATGAGCAGTCTCTTACCCAACCTGCATTGTTTTGGCAGCAGCAGGCAGAGCGACTGCCTTGGTTTAAAACACCTAGGCACCCTGTCAACACTAGTCAATCGCCAACCGGACGATGGTTTGAAGATGGTGAAATGAATACCTGCTATATGGTGCTAGACCACCACGTGCTCAATGGGCGTGGTGATCAGGTGGCTATTTATTATGACTCGCCTGTGACTGGAACTAAGTCTAGCGTCACCTATAGCCAGCTGTTGCAGCAAGTGTCTTTGTTTGCTGGGGCCTTGCGTAACCAAGGCGTAGCTAAGGGCGACAGAGTAGTGATCTATATGCCAATGGTGGTGGAATCAGCTATAGCTATGTTAGCTTGTGCTCGGTTAGGCGCTGTGCATTCCGTGGTATTTGGTGGGTTTGCTGCGGCAGAGCTAGCAGTGCGCATTGATGATGCTAAGCCAGCTGCTATTGTTAGTGCTTCTTGTGGCATTGAAGTGAACAAAGTGATTGCTTACAAACCTTTGTTAGATGAAGCCTTGAAACTGGCTCAGCATAAAGTAAAAAGTGTAGTGGTTTTGCAGCGGCCACAACTCCACGCAGCATTGCAAGCAGGTAGAGATCAGGACTGGGTAGAGCTGCTGGCCCAAGCCCACAAAGTAAATGCTGTGCCAGTAAAAGCCACAGACCCTTTGTACATTCTTTACACCTCCGGCACCACAGGCAAACCTAAAGGCATTGTGCGCGACAATGGTGGCCATGCTGTGGCGCTTAATTATTCCATGAAAGCAGTCTACAATATGAATGCTGGTGATGTGTTCTGGGCCGCATCAGATGTGGGTTGGGTGGTCGGGCATTCCTATATTATTTATGGCCCTTTGCTTGCTGGTTGTACTACTATTTTATACGAGGGCAAGCCGGTGATGACGCCTGATGCTGGCGCGTTTTGGCGGGTAGTAGAAGAGTACAAGGTTAAAGCTATTTTCTCTGCACCTACAGCTTTTCGGGCCATTAAAAAAGAAGACCCCACTGGCCAACTGTTAAAAAGCTATGACATTAGTAGTTTAGAAACTGTGTTTATGGCAGGTGAGCGATTAGATCCACCTACTTATGATTGGGCCCTAGCAACCATAGGCAGGCCAGTGGTAGATCATTGGTGGCAAACAGAAACAGGTTGGCCTATTTGTGCAAATCCAGTGGGGTTGGATAACTTGCCTGCTAAAGCAGGCTCATCTACGGTCCCTATTGCCGGTTACGATCTTTGTATTTTGTCAGATACAGGGGAGATTTTAGAGGCCAACAAAAAAGGTAATATCGTCATTAAATTACCTTTACCACCAGGCTGTTTAATAGGTATTTGGGGTGATGACAGCCGGCTTAATAATGTCTATTTAAAAGAATTTTCTGGCTACTATAGTTCTGGTGATGGTGGTTACCGTGATGAAAACGGTTATGTATTTATTATGGGCCGCACTGACGATGTGATTAATGTTTCAGGGCACAGGCTTTCTACTGGTGAAATGGAAGAGGTGGTAGGTGCCCATGATATGGTGGCAGAGTGCGCAGTGGTTGGGGTAAAAGATGAACTAAAAGGTCAGTTGCCTATGGCTTTAGTGTTGCTTAAAGCTGGATCCATAATAGACGAAACCCAGTTAGGCAAAGAGATTATGGCTATGTTACGTCAAAAAATCGGCCCAATAGCGGTGTTGAAAAGCGCCCACATTGTCACTCGATTGCCAAAAACCAGGTCTGGGAAAATTCTCCGTAAGATCATCCGTAATATTGCTAATGGTGATGATTATGTGGTGCCCTCTACCATTGATGATCCGGCAAGCTTAGATGAGATTAGAAAACTGGTAGTTAACCATTAGCTTTGGTTAACGCAGTGCCTAGTTATATTATTGAGTGCAATGCTCATTTACCAGATGCTGCAGCATGGGCAGAAAGTAGGCAAAGGGATGGGTATTGTCGATGACAAGAAATCGCCTAGGGTAAGTCTAAAACCTACTTCTAAGGCAGAGTCATCAATAATTTCATTCAAGCGACGGTAAGCCACATAGTAGTGCGCTATAAGTTCAAAGGGAATGTCGGTAAAGGGAACAGCAGAGCGTCTATTAAAGTGGATACTCTGTAGTTGCCCATCTGCTGCTAGTTCAATAGTTGGGTGTATGGCCTGTATCATCTTCGCCAACAAATTCTAAACGCGCACAATAACGACTGAGTAAATTACAGCTATGTGGATTTTCCTGCTGTAGTTGTGTGGCAGCCATAAAACCATTTTCCACTTTACTGTCACCGCCTGGTGCCCAACTTTCCAGATAATACAGTACTTAAACTGTGGGGGCTGGGTCACGATAAGGACTGTCAGTGCGGTCTTGTAAGGTCTGTCCTGTATAGGCAAGATTGGTAGGTTTTTGTTATACCTGCACCTCAAAAATGCGCCCGTAGTTAGTCTCTTGCAGGTGGCCAAATAAGTCTACTACTTGGGTTAGAAACTTAGCTTGCAAAGGGCCTGTATTGAGCTTAGAGAAACCTAAACGGGCGATGTCAATAAGTCAGGCCTCTAAGGCTTTTGGAGAAGAGATGATCGTGTTGAAATTTGCCTGAGGTAAGTTTGGCATTAAACGATTGTCGCAAAGCGTTTGAGAGGGATTATGCCCGCCCTTAGCGTTATTGGAAGGCTTGGAGACCATACGTAACTAACAGCCTTGGCACCATAGGACAAAGTTCAGTGCAACTGTGCGGTTTACGGCGCACCAAATTGGCCATTGCTGCCAGCCCTTCTATTATCCAACACTGGCTAATATCTCGTCTGGCAATGAACCTCAAACCTTGTGTCATGCCTCAATTAGGACACGCAGATGAAACGCTAGACTTCACTTTTAGCACTATGGTGATAGAAGCAGACTATAAATAACAAATTTTTGATGTGGAAATAAGGTACGGCAACGGTCAGTGGCCTAATAGAACCAGTGTGCCTGTATTTATAGAGCAGATAACACCGCTAGTGTCTAAAGCCTGTGGCTTAAGCAATGGTTAATGGTTGCCCCCATGTCAAAGTAGGCAGCCTTTAAACCAGTGCAGGTATCTGGTGTGGGATCTGTTATGGCGACTGGCAGTCCGTCTTCATTGCCAGTAATAGCCCAACTGGCTGCTTCTTTGCCAAACACTGTGGCAGGGCCAATACCACGGCCACTATAGCCGTATAAACGAATGCCATAGCTACCAAGCCTAGCTATTCTTGGTAAATGGTCGCTAGTCATGGCAATCTGGCCAGTCCACAGGTATTCGAACTCGTACTCTGTGATATGCGGGAATAAGGCTTTTAGTTTGCGGTGTGCCCATTTAATGTGAACTTGTTTAGCCTTGCCATCTAAGGACCCTACGCCGCCAATAATCAAGCGACCACGATCATCCATTCTAAAAGAAGACATCACCTGGTTTGTATCCCAGCATCCTTCACCGTTTGGCAATATAGTGCGTCTTTGTTTTTCTGTGAGTGGACATGTGGCAAATTGGGCATAGTTAACAGTGGTGAAGTGAGCGTTGGTTGCTGATAAGGTGTTATAGGCATTAGTAGCGTGGATTAGCTTATTGGCAGTAATGCTGCCGTTAGCTGTGTTCACCAGCCAATGTGGGCTACCCCGTTTGTTATTAACACTCTTGTTAGCATTGTTAATGCGTTTGCTAATCTGTTGGCAGCTAAGGGCTGGGGAATGGGTATGTATAATAGCCCCTGCTTTAATGGCTGCGTGGGCCAGGCCTAAGGCATAGTTTAAAGGTTGTAACGTGCCTGCCCTGGGGTCGAACAATGCCCCCAAAAATTGGCACGAGCCAGTGCGTTGCTCTGTGATAGTAGGCCCTACCAAAGAGACTGGCGCATTACGTTGCAGTTGTTGCGCAAGGCGCTGCTCTAGTTGGCGTAACCCAGCACGGTTAGTTGCGCAATGTAAGGTGCCACTGCGCTGCGCGCTGCATTCAATTTGGTGCTGCTGAATAAGAGAGAATACAAGGTCTGGTGCGGTAGCTAAAACAGTGTTAAGCATACGCCCAGCTTGGTGTCCTAGTGTTTTTTCTACCTCATTGGGTGGGGTCCATAAACCGGCATTAACTAACCCTACGTTTCTGCCAGACCCACCATAACCAACAGTGTGGGCTTCTAATAAGTGCACTGTCACGCCTTGCTGGGCTGCATGCAGGGCCGCACTAAGGCCGCTATAGCCACCCCCTATAATGACTAGATCGGTGTGTATATCACCACTAAGTGGTGAGTTTGCTAAGGTGTTGTGTGCTTTGGCCAGCCAGAGGCTATGGTTTAAAATAGGCATGGTGTGCAATATTACTCCTTAATTGTTGGTTTAAGACCTCAGCATAATACAAAAAATTTTATCAAATTTTCTACCGTAAGGTGGATTTAAAGAGCTATTAAGTGTTGGTGCGATTGCTTAAAAATTGGACCAAGCTTGCTCTAAGCTAGTTATTCCTGGTCGAAGTAGACTCTATGTGGTGTGTTTAAACTGTGCCTATTCACAGCTATGTGTTGGTTGCAAGTGGACATGAGATCAATGATCTGCTGCGGAGTGCTTAGACATGAATTTGATCATAAGGTGAAATGTGCTTTGCATGCAATAATTTTGGTCAAACTAGCGGCAAGGTTTTGCCTTCTAGTGTTTTTATAAATTAATAAATTGTTATAAAACAATGATTTAATTTTATTGGCACAGTCTGTGCTTATATGTTGGCATAAGGCAAATAAGCGCAGAGGCCAACATGGACAAGATGATATTTACCATGCTTAACAGCATGAAGAACGTACAAACTAAACAAACCAACAATGCACATGAAATAGCAAACGCGGTAACTCCTGGCTTTAAGAAGTCTTTCAGCGAGCAAACCCGATCTCTTGATGTGCATATCCCTGGCGCTCATAATTCGCGGGCCATGCCAGTGTCTAAGGCCACAAACTTGGTCAATATGGACCCTGGCGCACTGATGTTGACTGGACGTGATCTGGATGTATATGTGAATGGCGTAGGCGCCATTGCCGTTCAAGGTCCAGAGGGACAGGATCTATACACGCGTCGTGGTGATCTGTCAGTTGCGGCCGGCGGCGCATTAGTTACGGGTACTGGCGACCTAGTATTAGGAGACGATGGCCCCATTACCATTCCTCCAGGGACCAATGTGTCTATCTCCACTGGAGGCACTGTTTCACTGATACCTGCAGGTGCTAACCAGCCAGTGGAAGTAGGGCGTATTAAATTAGTAGACACCGCAGGCCAAAAGATGATGATAGGCGAAAATGGTTTGTTTCAAGCGCAACAAGGCGTATTGCCAGCTAGCGCCGAGATAACCCTCACTTCTAAAACGCTTGAAGGTAGTAACGTTAATGTTGTGGACTCAATGGTAAGGATGATTTCACTGTCTCGGCAATATGAAATGGCAGTGAATATGATTAAAAATGCTCGTGAAGTAGATGCCGCTGGAGCTTCTACCATTCGCTTAACTTAAAAAATAACTAGGAGATTCGTATGGATTCCTCATTATGGGTTGCTAAAACTGGTTTGGATGCTCAACAGCGTCGTATGACAGTGGTAGCTAACAACTTGGCTAACGTCAACACCACAGGTTTTAAACGCGATCGAGCAGTGTTTGAAGATTTACTCTATCAAACAATCCGCCAACCTGGTGCACAAATAGGTCAAGGGGCTAATTCCCCTACAGGCTTAGTAATAGGTACAGGTACAAGAGTTGCAGCGACAGAAAAAATCCACAGCCAAGGTAACATGATTCAAACAGACAATGCTTTGGATCTTGCCATTGATGGCAATGGTTTTCTGCAAACACTGCGCTCTGATGGCACCATTGGTTACACCAGAGATGGTTCATTAAAGCTCAATAATATTGGCCAGTTGGTTACGTCTTCAGGCAATTTGCTGCAGCCAGCAGTGAGTATTCCTAACAATGCCCGCTCAATCACTATAGGTAAAGACGGTACTGTCAGTGTTCAAACATTTGATCAGCCGGCTGACCAGGTGGTAGGTAATATTCAGATTGCTAGTTTTGTAAACCCAGCTGGTTTGCAAGCTACCGGCGGTAACAATTATGTAGAAACTGCTGCAAGTGGTCAGGCGGAAGTGCTTACTCCTTCTCAAAACGGCGCAGGTAGGCTGATTCAAGGTTCTTTAGAAGCGTCAAACGTTAATGTTGTGGAATCTATGGTGAACATGATTGAAACCCAGCGTGCCTATGAAGTGAACTCTAAAGCAATTGCGGCAGCAGACGGCATGTTACGCTTTATCAATAACAACCTTTAAGCACAGAGATTAAACTACAGACGTAAACTGCGTTTGTAGATATAGGAGAAACACATGGTCAAGTTAAAGCTCGCAACCCAAAAGATCCTCCCAACTGCTCCCAAAGTGAGTGCGTTAATACTGGCGTGTGTATTGGTTAGTGGATGTGCTGGCAATCCCATGCCGATTAAAACTAGTGACTTCTCTCCAGTGTTACCTCCGATGCTTATTGAAAAAGCTGTAGCTGATGGTTCTATTTATTCTGGCGGTATTAACGATGGTTTATTTGGTGACCGCAAAGCCTATCGCGTAGGTGACATTATTACCATTATACTGCGCGAAAAAACCATGTCTGAAAAGAAGGCGAGTAATATTACGTCTCGTACATCCAATAACAATGCTTTATCAGTGAGTCAAATTGCTAAATTTGGAACCCCAGGTAGTTTGTTACTACCATCAGATACCAATATTGAAGGCACCAATATAGCTAACACAGGCAATGGCAGCGCCAGCCAATCTAATACTTTAGGTGGTGATATTTCAGCCACAGTTGTTCGGGCGCTTACCAACGGTAACTTGATTATTCGTGGTGAAAAAATGATTAAGTTAAATGATGGCAACGAATATATTCAGATTTCTGGTATGATTCGTTCAGAAGATGTTCAGCCAGACAACACCGTATTGTCTAAGCGTATAGCCAACGCAGAAATTAGCTATAGTGGTGACGGTGATTATGTAGACGCTACCAAAGCTGGCTGGGGTACACAGTTATTCTATAAACTTTGGCCTTTCTAATAGCTAGAGTCTTAAAAAGCTTCACCTCAAACTGTAAATAACTTTACTGCATCTTTACCAATGCAGTAAAGTTATTTAAAAATAATTGCTAAACATCCTAAAGTAATTCTCTCCTGCGCCGATAGTTAACCCAAAGGCTATTCCAACTTAGCCTCATTCTAGCGATTTTGATCTTAGAACTTGTATAGAACCCGGGTTAGTTTATCTACTTTAGGAGTAAGTATCATGGCAATGGTAATCGGAACAAACTTAGCATCTATCACTACACAACGTCATTTATCCAATTCATGTGCCGACATGGAAACTGCCATGGAGCGCTTATCCTCTGGAAAGCGTGTTAACTCAGCAATGGATGATGCTGCTGGCTTAGCCATTATTGGTAAAATGACAGCGCAGATTGAGGGCCTATCCATGGCTGTCAAAAACTCAAATGACGGCGTATCGATGCTACAAACTGCAGAAGGTGGTTTGCAAGAAACAACTAACATTTTGTTGCGAATGCGAGAGCTTGCTGTCCAGTCAGCAACTGGTACGTATGGCCAAAGTAACAGAGATGCGTTAAACGCCGAATATGTTTTATTAAGTGACGAAGTTACTCGTATAGCAACCAACACCCAGTTCAATGGTAACAATGTCTTGAATTCTACCGATGTAATTGGTATCCAAGCAGGCGCACAAGTTGCTATGTCCTATCAAGTAATGGACGCAGCCTCTCTTGGTGTAGCTACTTCAGGTGGAGGAGCTCCAACCGTAGAACACACTGCTGGTACAGCTATTGTTACATCAACTTCAACAGCTCACACATTTGGTTTTGCAGCTGGTGAGATTATAGTAGCAGGAGAAATTGCCTCTTTTAAAGTAAACGGCAATACCTACACTCAGGAGTTTCTTGACATTGGTTCGACTGCTGCCATCAAGGCACAAAACACATATCAAGCGTTAGGTGAGAAAGTAGTTGCGGCTGAATCTGAGTTTACTGAGCCAGCAGCGGCCACTAAACACGCTACTGGAACTGGTATTAACTTTTCACTAGACGTCACAGCTGGTGCTGGCACTCAGTTAGGTCAGTTGCAAATCACAACACCTGGTGCAGGTGGAAGTGGTGTTGCCATTGGTAGTACTAATATATTAGATTCGGCTAATTCCCTTGCGGCAATGGGTAGCCTTGACTCAGCGCTTTTGCAAGTATCAAGCTACCGGGCAGACCTAGGTGCTACGTCTAATCGTTTAACCTTTACCATTGATAACCTAATGAGCCGTATCGAGAATGCATCAGCAGCTCGTTCACAAATCCAAGATGCTGATTTTGCAACTGAATCCGCCAATCTAGCTAAAGCTCAGGTGCTTCAGCTTGCAGGCACGGCGATGTTGGCGCAAGCTAATACTTCAGGCCAAACAGTATTATCGCTCTTAAAGTAATGTAAGGGGTATGGCTGAATAGTCAGCCTATCCCTTTAACTATTTTGATCATAGGAGGTTGTTATGGCGATTGAAACACTTGTAATGAGTCCCCAGCCCGCGAAGCAAATGTTAGACATTAAACCAGTCGTTAGTCAGGCTATAGCGCCAGCAGAAGCTATATCCCAAATCCCTACATAGAGAATTGGCATGGTCTGAATCGCTCAATTTAGAGCAA
>CAJXEN010000045.1 GCA_913052465.1 uncultured Oceanospirillaceae bacterium | reverse complement strand
TAATACTTGACTAATTTAGTCGGGCTTTAGTAATATAGGGCCATGTATAAAACAAAGGTTCACCAATGAAGCTTACAACTAAAGGCCGTTACGCGGTGACTGCAATGCTAGATCTTGCAATCCACGCGTCAGATAAGCCAATAAGTTTGGCTGACATTTCAGATCGTCAGGTGATCTCCTTGTCCTATCTGGAGCAGCTTTTTTCTAAGTTGCGCCGCCAAGGCTTAGTGCAAAGTGTTCGTGGTCCAGGTGGTGGTTATCGTCTGAGTAGAGATGCTGAAAATATCTTTGTAGCAGAAGTGGTTGATGCGGTAAATGAAGCCGTTGATGCAACAGGTTGTGGCGGTTCACAGGACTGCCAAGCTGGTAGTATGTGTTTAACGCACCACCTGTGGACAGACCTTAGCAATCAAATACACTTTTTCTTAAGTGGCATTAGTTTGGCAGACTTGGTAAGCCAGGGTGAAATGCATGAGCGTGAGCATGCTCAGCGTCAGTTAGATAAAACTAACACCACAGAGTTTCTTAATTTTGTAAGCGAGTGATTATCTGCTCGTGTGTTTTAAAGATTGATTAATAGCTGTTAATAGCAGCGGAGAACATACATGAAATTGCCTATTTTTTTGGACTATTCAGCAACCACTCCAGTAGACCCTAGGGTTGCTAAGCTGATGTGTGATTGTTTGACTCAAGAGGGTAACTTTGGTAACCCAGCGTCACGGTCCCACGTGTACGGATGGCAGGCGGAAGAAGCGGTAGAAAATGCCCGCCGTCAGGTTGCTGATCTAATTAATGCAGACCCAAGAGAGATTGTTTGGACATCGGGTGCTACAGAATCAGATAACTTAGCGATTAAGGGTGTGGCGCATTTTTATCATAAAAAAGGTAAGCACATCATCACCTCAAAAATTGAGCACAAAGCAGTGTTAGACACTTGCCGCCAGCTTGAGCGTGAAGGCTTTGAGGTGACTTATTTAGACCCCACATCAGATGGTATTATTAGTGCTGACCAAGTAGCGAAAGCTATCCGGGAAGACACAATCTTAGTGTCTTTGATGCACGTCAATAATGAAATTGGAGTGGTTACAGACATTACGGCTATTGGTGAAGTGACCCGTGCGAAGAAAGTATTGTTCCACGTTGATGCTGCCCAAAGCACAGGTAAATTAGCCATCGATTTAGCCGTGTCAAAAGTAGACCTGATGTCGTTTTGTGCTCACAAGACCTATGGCCCCAAAGGCATAGGCGCCTTGTACGTAAGTCGTAAGCCACGGGTGCGTTTAGAGGCTCAGATCCATGGTGGTGGCCATGAGCGCGGTATGCGTTCTGGTACCTTAGCAACTCACCAAATTGTAGGCATGGGAGCTGCGTTTGCTATTGCACAAGAAGAAATGGATGCTGATAATGCCCGTATCAAGCACCTAAGTCAGCGTTTGTGGGATGGCGTTAAAGACATGGAAGAAGTGTATATGAACGGCCACCCTACACAGCGGGTAGCTGGCAACGCTAATATAAGCTTTAATTATGTAGAGGGTGAGTCTTTACTTATGTCTTTGCGTGAGCTGGCAGTTTCTTCTGGCTCAGCGTGTACGTCTGCTAGCTTGGAACCATCGTATGTATTACGTGCTTTAGGCATGAATGACGAATTGGCCCACAGTTCCATTCGTTTTAGTATTGGACGATTCACCACAGAATCAGATATTGACCAAGCCATTGAGTTGTCTCGTAACGCAGTGATCAAGTTACGTGAGTTATCACCCCTGTGGGATATGTATAAAGATGGAGTTGATCTAGACTCTGTGCAGTGGGCTGCTCACTAACTAAAGCGCAGCGTTTTGAGAACTAATAAAGGCGGTGATTTATACACCGTCTATATCTAAAATAGACTAAGAGGATAAGCACATGGCATATAGCGAACAGGTTTTAGATCATTATGAAAACCCGCGTAACGTCGGTAAAATGGATGAAGCAGATGCGCACGTAGGTACTGGCATGGTCGGAGCTCCAGCTTGTGGAGACGTAATGCGCCTGCAAATTAAGGTTAATAACGAAGGTGTGATTGAAGACGCTAAGTTTAAAACCTACGGTTGTGGCTCTGCCATTGCATCCAGTTCATTAGTGACCGAGTGGATGAAGGGCATGACTTTGGATCAAGCGGGAGAAATTCGCAATTCTAATATCTCAGAAGAGCTAGCTTTGCCTCCGGTAAAGATTCACTGTTCTGTGCTTGCTGAAGATGCTATCCAGGCTGCAATTCATAATTATAAGAGCAAGCAATAACGTCTCGGTGTTATTGTACCTATTAAGAGGAAGGCATCATGGCCATTACCATTACACAGGCAGCCGCCGATCATGTCACTAGCTACATAGCTAATCGTGGCGAAGGTGAGGGCGTGCGTTTGGGTGTCCGGACCACGGGCTGCTCGGGCATGGCTTACATTTTGGAATTTGTTGATAAAATTTCTGCAGATGATGCGATTTTTGACAGTAGGGGCGTAAAAGTAGTAATTGATCCAAAAAGTTTGTTGTACTTAGATGGTACAGAATTGGATTATGCCAAAGAGGGTCTTAATGAAGGTTTTCAATTCAACAACCCTAACTCCAAAAGTGAATGTGGGTGTGGTGAAAGCTTTAACGTTTAGTCGGTCTTTGGTACTTTAGAACTATGGATATTAGCCAAGATTACTTCTCTTGTTATGGTCTTTCTCGTGACTACTCCTTAGATCTTGCAGGGCTGAGGCAAGTTCACCGACGCCTGCAGCAGGCGCATCACCCAGATCGCTTTGTCACTGGATCTGATAGCGAGCAAAGGCGGGCAGTGCAAATTACTGCCTATTTAAACCAAGCCTATGCAACCTTGAGTAAGCCGCTAACGCGCGGCTTGTACCTGCTTCAGTTGCAGGGTATGGACCCATTAGCACCTACCAATACACAAATGCCCATGGATTTTTTGCTGCAGCAGATTGAGCTGCGAGAAGCTTTGGAAGACATGTCTGAGGCTCAAGACCCAGAGGCTAAAATTGATGCTATGGCAACCAAGCTTCAGTGTCAGGCTAGTTTATTGGAGGGTGATTTTGAGCAAGCTTACGGCTCATCAGACTTTGAGCGCGCAGAAACAGCCGTTCGTAAGCTTCAGTTTATCGTTAAATTACAACAGCAATTAGACGCCCTTGAAGGCGTCTTGCTGGATTAAGGAATATATACATGGCCTTGTTGCAAATCGCAGAGCCTGGGCAAAGCGCTAAGCCTCATCAACGCAAACTCGCTGTCGGTATAGACCTTGGAACCACGCACTCATTAGTGGCCAGTGTTCGTAGCGGGCAGGTGGAAACGTTGGCTAATAGTCGCGGTGAACATCTAATGCCTTCTGTGGTGCGTTATTTGGCTGATGAGCTGCCTCAAGTGGGTGTCAAAGCCCAAGCCCATCTCGTCGATGACGCTGCTAACACTGTGATGTCTGTTAAGCGCCTAATGGGCCGTGGTATTGAAGATGTAAAGCGTTTAGGTGAAAGCATGCCGTATCTGTTTGAGGCGTGTGAGCAAGGAATGCCCCTAATTAATACGGTATCGGGCCTAAAGAGTCCAGTACAAGTGTCTGCCGATATTTTGCGTGCACTTGTGCAGCGTGGAGAGAGCAGCTTGGGTGGTGAGTTGGTGGGTGCGGTGATTACTGTGCCTGCTTATTTTGATGATGCTCAGCGACAGGCAACCAAAGATGCTGCTCAATTAGCAGGTATCCAAGTGTTGCGCTTACTTAATGAGCCCACAGCTGCGGCAGTGGCTTACGGTTTAGAGCATGATGAGCAAGAGCAGGGAACCATTGCTGTGTTTGATTTGGGTGGAGGCACCTTTGATATTTCTATATTACGTATGGAACAGGGTGTCTTTGAAGTACTTGCCACTGGTGGCGATTCAGCTTTGGGTGGTGATGATTTTGACCATGAAATAGCTGAATGGATGCGTCAAGAGCTTCAAATGCCTACGCAGTTGGACCTGGCTCAACTGCGTTTTTTATTGCGTTTGGCTCGTTGGGGCAAGGAGCTCCTAAGTGATGAGTCTAGTGCTGAGCTGTCTTTTGAAGGATGGCCTGGTGATGCAACTTATGCTGATCTGGAGCTTACTCGCGAGCACATGAATCGGTTGCTAGACCCCATTGTTAGTAAGGCACTAAGAGCAACAAAGCGCACCTTGCGCGATGCAAAAGTGACGGTAGGCGACATTGCTAAAATTGTCATGGTGGGTGGTTCAACACGCAGCTTGTTAGTGCAAGAACGGGTAGCAGAATTGTTTCAACAGCCACCGCTCACCGATATAGATCCTGATAGGGTGGTCGCCTTAGGTGCGGCACGTCAGGCAGATGTATTGGCGGGTAATCAAAGTGGTGAAGAGTTATTATTGCTTGATGTGTTGCCGTTATCCTTGGGCTTAGAGACGATGGGTGGTTTAGTGGAGCGAGTAATAGATCGCAACACGCCTATTCCTGTAGCTCGTGCGCAAGAATTCACCACCTATCAAGATGGTCAAACAGCTATGGCTATTCATGTTTTACAAGGAGAGCGTGAGTTAGTTCAAGACGGTCGTTCGCTGTCTCGGTTTGAGTTGCGTGGTATTCCAGCAATGGCGGCAGGAGCTGCAAAAATTCGGGTTACATTTCAGGTAGATGCAGATGGTCTATTAGAGGTTAGTGCTCGTGAGTTAACTTCAGGAGTGGCTGCATCGGTGCAAGTGAAACCGTCTTACGGTTTGTCGGATGGACAGATTGCAGACATGATTAAAGCCAGTTGGACCAATGTGGAAGGTGATCGTAGTGCTCGCAGTTTGCGCGAGCAGCAAGTTGATGCTGATCGCCTAGTAGAAGCGGTGACCATTGCGCTTGCTGAAGATGGAGAGCGTCTGCTTACGGCGCAAGAACAACAGGGTATTGTGCATCAAATGGAGCAGTTAGTGATCGCCCGCAATGGTCAGGATCATCATGCCATTGCGAAGCAAATTGAAGTCATGGCTAAGGCCAGTGACACCTACGCTGCTATGCGTATGGATGACAGTATTAAACGTGCCCTCGCGGGTAAGGCTGTGGACCAGTTGTAACACAGCTGGCCATAACAGCTAAAAGCTTAGGAGCTAACTCAAATGCCACAAATTATTATTTTGCCCCATGCCGAACATTGCCCAGAAGGGCGAGTGTTTGAGGCGCCAGCTGGGCAGACGATACTAGATGCTGCCAAAGACAATGGCATTGACATCGAGCACGCCTGTGAAAAATCATGTGCTTGCACAACGTGTCACGTTGTCGTTCGTGAAGGGTTTGATTCAATGATCGAGTCTGACGAACTAGAAGATGATATGTTGGATAAAGCATGGGGCCTAGAGCCAGACTCCAGGCTCAGCTGTCAGGCGGTTATTGCCGATGACAACTTAGTAGTGGAAATTCCCAAGTATACTATTAACATCGTTTCTGAAGCGCATTAAAGTAATCAACTGCCTGGGAGGTTCTTATGAGTATGGTTTGGACGGATACATTAGATATTGCTATTGAGTTATATGAAACTCATCCAGACGTAGATCCGCGGTTGGTGCGATTCACAGATTTGATGGCTTGGGTTATGGCCTTGCCAGAATTTGATGATGATCCTAACCGTTGTGGTGAAATGATTTTGGAGGCGATCCAAACAGCGTGGATTGGAGAGCTAGATTAGTTCTGATAGATCTCGTAAAGGTCTACTAAAAGCACATTTTACAGCGTATAATTATGCGGTCAAAATTCCCGTACGTGTTAGTGCGTGTTTGCTTTTTTAATTTTAACCCATGTAATGGGTCCCACTGTTTGGAGAATACCATGGCGGTAGAACGCACTCTGTCCATCATCAAGCCTGATGCTGTAGCAAAAAATGTAATTGGAAAAATCGTTTCTCGTTTTGAAACTAACGGCCTTAAAGTTGTTAAAATGGAAATGAAGCAACTGTCTGAAGCAGAAGCTCAAGGTTTCTATGCAGAACATAGTGAGCGTCCTTTCTTTGGTCACTTGGTTTCTTTTATGACTTCTGGCCCTGTTGTTGTGCAGGTTCTTGAAGGCGAGGGCGCAGTAAATATGAATCGCGATCTAATGGGTGCAACTAACCCACAAGAAGCTGCGCAAGGCACTATTCGTGGCGATTTTGCAGAATCTATCGATGCAAACGCGGTACACGGATCTGACTCTACTACGTCAGCCGCTCGTGAAATTGCATACTTCTTTGGCGGCTAATAGCTGCTAATTAAAGTATGCTACTATTGCTTTAGCTAGTTTGTTAGAGCCAATGGCAGCATGCAGCGTGCGGCGTTCCTTGGGGAACGCCGCACTGCGTTTAGGCCAAATAAATGGCGGCGCAAAAATTATGTATTACTTACAGGTTTTAAGATGTCCGAAGTCAGCACAAAAATTAACATTTTAGGGTTTTCACAAGCTCAAATGGAAGCCTTTTTCAAAACTATGAATGAGCCCAAGTTTCGGGCAGTTCAAGTGATGAAATGGATACATCAGTTTGGTGTAGATGACTTCGAAAGTATGACTAATGTCAGTAAAAAATTGCGTGAAAAACTTGCTCTAAGTACTGAAATTGTTGAGCCTGAAGTACTTCACCGTGCCGATTCTAAAGACGGTACGCGTAAGTGGGTAATTGGCGTTTCAGGTGGCAACAAAGTTGAGATGGTGCTTATTCCAGAGGGTGATCGGGCCACCTTATGTGTTTCATCTCAAGTGGGTTGTGCGCTTGACTGTAGTTTTTGTTCTACAGGTAAGCAGGGTTTTAACCGCAATTTAACGGCGGCCGAAATTGTTGGTCAGCTGCGTATTGCTATTAAGTCGTTTGGTGCGGTGGACCCAAATGGGCCACGACGGGTGACTAACGTGGTATTTATGGGTATGGGAGAGCCCTTACTCAACTTTGATCAGGTGGCTCCTGCTATTGCCTTGATGATGGATGATAATGCCTATAACTTATCTAAACGCCGTGTAACTGTAAGCACGGCAGGTGTGGTGCCAGCTATTGATCGATTGAGCCAGATAACCGATGTATCCCTTGCCATTTCTTTACATGCCCCTAACGACCTACTGCGCAACGAGCTAGTTCCAGTCAACAAAAAGTACAATATCGACACCTTGTTAGATGCATGCAATCGCTATCTAGAGAATCTAAGTGATAAGCGTGTGATTACCATGGAATATACCATGATCGACGGGATCAATGATCAGCCCAAGCATGCCCGCGAATTAGTGAAAGTGCTTAAGCGTGTGCCTTGTAAACTTAATCTAATTCCTTTTAATCCGTTTCCAGGGTCAGATTATCGTCGCAGTCCTAGGCCGTTAATTGAAGCCTTTCAACAGATTATGGCGAAGTCTGGAATCATTACAACCATTCGATCTGCCCGTGGTGATGACATAGATGCCGCTTGTGGCCAGTTAGTTGGGCAGGTAGTAGATCGTACGCGTCGCAGTGCAGCGCATGCTGCGCGCATTGAAGCTAAGCAAATTTAATTAAGGAACTTACCTATACTGGTAGTGTCCAAAAATGGGCGTTATGATGGGCCTATAAAAGACTATAGGCGAGTCTAGCTAATATTAATTAACTCAACGCCGAATAATCGTAAGAGGTGTTGATAGTGAGTAATGTGGGGTTATTAAATATGCAGGATCAACCGGAATTAGATGGTAAGTTGCCAGGCTTTCCTGGGCACTTGTTGCGCCAGGCCCGCGAAGAGCATGGTTTGTCGCAAAAAGAAGCGGCCCGCGATTTACATTTAACGTCAAAAGTCATCAATGCAATTGAAGAAGATGACTTTGAGTTGATTCCAAACTTTGTATTTGCCAGAGGGTATATTCGCTCCTATGCGCGCCATGTGGGGCTAGATGGGCAAGCCTTAGTGGCAGAATTTGATGTGGCATATGGAGTGCCAGATCACAGTGCTAAACCCATGTCAGGTATCCGTAATGGTGGTCGGCAAAGCAAGCCAAGTGACACCTGGGTTAAGTTGGTGTCAGCCGTCTTTGTGCTGGGTTTGCTGGCTGTGTCTATTGTTTGGTGGCAAGGCCAAAATGGCAGTCTAATGCTGCCACAATTGTCCAGTATGACGCAGCAGGCGTCAGCGGATAATGTTAATGCTTTTGCTACCGAAGACGGAGAAGAGAGTCTTGATCTAGCCCAGCTAATAGTTCAAAGTGAAGTGGGTACAACTGTGCCTGAAACTGCAACTGAAGCTCAAGCTCAAGCTAAGCCAACCCCTGAAGCTAATGAAGTGATAGAGGCCAGCGAAGAACAAGCCCCTTTATTAGCTAGCAATGCTGTTGTACTGGGGCCTAGTCAAGCTCAACTCGTTATGGTGTTTGCAAAAGATTGTTGGGTAGAGATTAAAGATGGTAACGGGAAGATGATACTGTCGGATTTATACTCTGCAGGTGGCACCATTGACCAAGTTGTAACAGCGCCAATTGAAGTGTTGTTAGGGCGTTCGTCAGGGGTGACCTCAATGACGTTTGATGGCCTACTTATTGATTTAGATCCGCATACCCGTAAAGATATTGCGCGTCTTACTCTGCGTAAGTAGAGCCGCATTAGTTAGCGACACCCCTATTAAATAAGGAACACATTTTGGCGTCTATAAAAGCCATTCGTGGCATGAATGATATATTGCCGGATCAAACGCCGTTGTGGCAGTTTTTTGAAGCACAAGTGAAATTGGTATTTGATCAGTATGGTTATCAAGAAATTCGTATGCCCATTGCTGAAAAGACAGATTTATTTTGTCGCTCGATAGGTGAAGCCACAGACGTAGTAGAGAAAGAGATGTATACCTTTGCTGATCGCAATGGTGACAACATGACCTTGAGGCCTGAAGGTACGGCCTCCTGTGTGCGTGCTGCTCAAGAACACGGCCTAACCTATAATCAAGTACAGCGCTTGTGGTATCACGGCCCTATGTTCCGTTATGAGCGTCCACAAAAAGGTCGCCAAAGGCAGTTTCATCAGTTTGGTGCAGAGGTGTATGGCATCGATGGTCCAGATGTTGATGCCGAACTCATTATAATGACGGCACGTTTGTGGCGCGCGCTTGGTTTGCAAGACGCCGTCACTTTACAGTTGAATACCCTTGGTAGTTCTGCTGCTCGGGCCGCCTATAAAACTGATTTAGTCGCCTTTTTAAAAATCAATATGGCCAAGCTCGATGCAGATAGCCAGCGCAGAGTGACGACTAATCCAATGCGGGTGTTGGATAGTAAAGATGCAAACACTCAGGCTGTGTTAGATGGCGCCCCTGATTTTTATAGCTATCTAGATGACGAATCTCGCGTGCATTTTGAGCGTTTGCGAGAACTTCTAGACGCCGCAGGTATTACTTATGTAGTTAACCCTCGCTTAGTAAGGGGTTTGGATTATTATTGCAAAACTGTTTTTGAATGGGTAACTGATAAGTTGGGTGCTCAGGGTACGGTATGCGGTGGTGGTCGTTATGACGGTATGATAGAGCAGCTTGGTGGCAAACCCACTCCTGCAGTGGGTTGGGCCATGGGCGTAGAAAGGATGATTTTGTTGCTACAGGAAATGCAGCAAGAACCTGCTGGGTTAGGGCAGCAAGCTGATGTATATCTGGCTCACATGGGTGATGCTGCGAGTTTGCGCACCATGCAGCTGGCAGAGCAGTTACGAACTGATATTTCTGGTTTACGCCTATTGTGGCACTGTGGTGGTGGCAGTCTCAAGAACCAAATGAAAAAAGCTGACCGTTGTGGCGCTAAACTGGTGCTTATTATGGGTGCAGATGAATTGGCTCAGGGTCAAATTCAGATCAAACCATTGCAAGGGCAAGGTCAGCAGAAAAGCATATTTCTAGATCAAGTATCAGCACATGTGGCTGAGCTTATTTAATCATTATTACAAGCAGTATAAAGGAGTTTTTGGTTGTGGCCGAAATGAAGACAGAAGAAGAACAAGTAGAAGCATTAAAGCGTTGGTGGCAAGAAAATGGTAAGTCTTTGGTGCTTACTATTGCCGTTAGCATAGGTGGCGTACTGAGTTGGAATGCGTATCAGGATAATCAGGCTAGTCAGGCAGAGACGGCTAGCGTATATTTTCAGCAGCTAATAAATAACGCTCCTGCTGGCCAGTTGAGTGATACTGAAATAGCGCAAGTACGTTATAACAGTGAGCTACTTAAAACCGAATTTGGCTCTAGCACCTATGCTCAATTTGCAGCACTGATGATAGCGCGAGTTGAAGTTCAAGAAGGTGATTTGCCAGCTGCCGAAGTGCAATTGGAATGGGTTATAGACCAAGGTGGTGATGCCGAAGTTCTTGCTTTAGCCACGATTCGTTTGGCTTCTGTATTGGGTGCGCAAAAGCAATACGACGAGGCCTTGGCATTATTGGTGGACGTTGATGACGCATGGCAGTCGGGTAGGCTTGAGGCTCGTGGCGATTTATTAGTTGCACAAGGTGAATTAGACGCTGCCCTAACGGCCTACACGCAGTCTTCCTTACTAGCTGTTGCCAGTGGTGCAAACAAACCGCTGCTAGGTTTGAAGCTGGATAACCTTGCTCAGTAGTGTTAGCAATTTGCCTAAGGGGCTTTTAAATAATGATAAGCATAAGACTTGTTAACATGATTGGCAGACCGTTTAAGTTATTGATTGTTAGTCTAACGTTGATAGCCATCAGTGCGTGTTCATCATCTGGTGGCAACCTCCCTGACCCAACACCACTGGCTACGTTTAAAGAACAAGTGCAGTTAGTAGAGCATTGGTCGGTAACCGTAGGAGAAGGCAGTTATAAGGGTGGTTCACTCATGCAGCCTGTGCTGACAGCGAAGGCGATCTTTGCTGCTGCCGGACCACAATTAGGGTCTTTTAACTTAGACACGGGTAAAGCAAACTGGACGATAAATCTTACAGAGCAAATAACCGCTGGCGTGGGTCAAATTAATCAGCAATTATTTGTAGCCACCCAAAGCGGTAGGCTAGTTGCTATAAGTAGTGATGATGGATCGGTATTATGGCAGGTGAATATTTCTAGTGAGGCTTTAGCTGCGCCGCAAGCGAATAGCAAAATTGTTGTAGTTCAAACGGTCGACGGAAAAGTCAGTGCTTATGCAATTAATGATGGAAAGTTTCAGTGGTCTTATGCAGTAAGCCTACCCAGCTTAACTGTGCGTGGAACCAGTACACCACTGGTTAACGAAAGCTATACCTACGCAGGTTTTGCTAGCGGCAAATTAGTGGCTTTAGATAATCAAGCAGGTAATGTAGTTTGGCAAAAGGCTGTTGGTTCTGCTGAAGGTCGATCAGAAATTGAGCGTTTGGTTGATGTGGATGGGGTGTTAACTTTAGCTGACGACGTGCTTTACGTTACAAGCTATCAGGGCAATCTGGCTGCTATTGATGCCTTGACTGGTGCTGTTAAGTGGCAGCAGCCTGTTTCTAGTCTTAATGGTGTGACCCTAATGGGTGATGCTGTTTTAGTGGTAGATGCTCAGGATGTTGTGCGTGCATATGATCGTGAACAAGGTCATGTGTTATGGCGCAATGATGCCCTACAGTATCGATCACTGGCTGCCCCTATGGGGTTGGCTAAGCATGTATTAGTAGTTGATGCACAGGGTTATGCCCACGTGCTTCAACGCAGTGACGGAGAGCTTTTAGGTCGCCAAAAAATGGCGATTAAAGGCGCTCGTATTGGTAGCCAAGGCTACCTGGATAATATTTTCTTACTCAGTCAAGACGGACGTCTTATGCGTCTTGGCTTGAAATAATTGGTTTATTTATGAATCCTGTAATTGCCCTAGTTGGGCGTCCAAATGTGGGTAAATCCACACTTTTTAACCAGTTAACGCGATCACGTGATGCTTTAGTGGCAGATTTTTCAGGCCTAACCCGGGACCGAAAATATGGTCATGGTAAATCTGCAGAGCGAGACTATATTGTTATTGATACGGGTGGTATCAGTGGCGATGAGGCCGGTATCGATCAGGTGATGGCTGAACAATCTTTGCTCGCTATTGAAGAAGCTGATGCGGTATTGTTTTTGGTAGATGGTAAGGCAGGGCTAAACCCTTCCGATGAGCTCATTGCAGATCACCTGCGCCGTTGTGATAAGCCTGCCTATTTGGTAGTAAATAAAACGGATGGTATCGACGCTGACATTGCCATGGGCGATTTTTATTGCTTAGGTCTTGAAGGTTTGCCGCGGCCTATAGCTGCGTCTCATGGGCGTGGTGTTAGCCAGCTTATTGAAGATGTATTAGCGCCCTTTCCAGAAGATGAAGGTTTTCCGCCAGAATCTGAAGGTGGTATTCGTATCGGTGTAGTGGGTCGGCCTAACGTAGGTAAGTCTACCTTGGTTAATCGGATGTTGGGTGAAGACCGAGTTGTAGTCTTTGACGAAGCGGGTACCACCCGTGACAGTATTTATATTCCCTATCGCCGTAATGACAAGCCTTATACCTTAATCGATACCGCTGGTGTTCGTCGCCGTCGAAGTGTTACAGAAGCGGTAGAAAAGTTTTCTATCGTTAAAACTCTACAGGCTATTAAAGACGCCCATGTGGTGGTTTTAGTTGTTGATGCTCATGAAGGTCTTACTGAGCAAGATATGCACTTATTAGGTTTTGTCATCGATGCTGGCCGAGCCTTAGTCATAGCCGTCAACAAGTGGGACGGCATGACCGTTGATGATAAAGCCCATGTGAAGCATGAGTTACAGTCGCGCTTAGAGTTTGCAAAATTTGCTCGTATTCACTTTATTTCTGCCTTGCATGGGTCTGGTGTGGGAGATTTATACAAATCTGTAGAAGAGGCTCATGGCTGTGCTTTTACAAAGTGGAGTACTAATAAGCTAACCACTTTGCTTGAAGACGCCATACTAGATCACCAGCCACCGTTGGTGCATGGCCGACGAATTAAATTACGCTATGCCCACCTTGGTGGATCTAACCCGCCGCTATTTATTGTGCATGGTAATCAAACCGATGCATTGCCTAGCACCTATAAGCGATATTTAGAAAATAAATTTATTAAGGTGCTTAAGATCCGTGGTACGCCGGTGCGTTTTGAGTTTCGTACTGGCGACAATCCGTTCGAAGGTCGAGTAAATAAGTTATCTCAGCGCCAAATTACTAAGAAGCAGCGTTTAGTCAAACACGTCAATAAAGCCAAGAAAAAGGCAAAAAAGAAGTAATGCCTGGCGACATTGCGAGCAGCGCAGCGACGCGGCAATGCCAATGTCGCTGACTAGTCTCAATCAGTTGTTGCATTTGTTAGCCGATGGCCATTTTCATTCTGGCACTGACTTAGGGCAACATCTCAATATGACCCGAGCGGCTGTATGGAAGCAGCTCAAAGGCGTGGAGGCCTTGGGGGTGAAATTGCACCGAGTTCGAGGCCGTGGCTACCGCATCTCGGGTGGCCTCGACTTGTTAGATGTAGAAGCTATACAGCGCCAACTGCCAGTATTAAGTCCTCTTTTTAACGTGCAGTTGCACATGTCTCTCCCATCCACCAACCTTACCCTAATGCAGAGCCAGCAACAGGGCTACATTCACGCACAAGTGGTGCTGGCTGAAGTGCAAACTTCGGGCCGAGGCCGCTTAGGTCGCCAGTGGCAATCACCTTTTGGTAAAAATATAGCCTTGTCATTAGGTTGGAATTTTGCTGGAGGAGCATCTGCGTTAGAAGGGCTGAGTCTGGTAGTAGGTTTGGCGCTAGCACAAGCTTTGGCAGATTTAGGTGTCCAGGGCATACAGCTTAAATGGCCTAACGATGTGTTAGTTGCGGGTAAGAAGCTGGCTGGTATTTTGCTTGAGATGAGAGGGGACGCAACAGGCCCTTGTCACGTAGTAATCGGTATCGGCCTCAATGTTCATTTAACGCACGATGAAATTATTGACCAGCCATGGGTGAGCCTCAAACAGCTAGGTTATGATTTAAGTCGGAATGACATTGTGGCGCAGATTCTTTTGCGTTTGAATCGGCACTTGCACCGGTTTGTACAGCATGGTTTTGCTGCTGTGCGTGATGAGTGGCAGCACTATCACTGCTATCAGGATCAAAGGGTTCAGCTGTTGCTTTCAGGCAGGATTATAGAAGGTATGTGCCTTGGGGTTGATTTGGTAGGTGGGTTAATAGTGGAACATGGCGGTGTGGTAAAAACCTATAGTGGTGGCGAAGTTAGTTTACGGCCCATAAGTGTGCAACTTGAACCGCAGTTGGAGGGCCAAGTGTGACCGACCTGTTAGTGGATATTGGCAATACTCGGCTTAAGTGGCGCTTACAAGAGCACGGCCTAGTAAAGTGCTCTGGTGCTATTTTGGTCAGTGATCTAAGCTTTGCTCAGTTGCAAGCTGCGTTACCGACTTCTGTTGCTGGAGTGTATTGGGCCAGTGTGGCGAGCGACGAAAAAGGCCGGTGTCTAGAAGCTTGGGCTTATCAAAAAAACGTGCCACATCATCAGTTCACTACTCAAGAGGATTGGCAAAGCCTCATCAATGGCTATCAACAAGCTCAGTCGTTAGGTGTGGATCGATGGTTAGCCATGGTAGCGGCACGACAGTTCACCCAAAGTGCTGTTTGTGTGGTTGATTGTGGTAGTGCCATCACTTTTGACTATGTCAATTGCGAAGGCTGCCATGAGGGTAGCTATATTATTCCAGGCGCAAGATTAATGTCGCAAGCCTTGGCACGGGACACGGCGAAAATCACCTTTGCCCAAAAAACCATCAAAAATGTTCGTCCGGGTACTAATACTACCCAAGCTGTATTGGCTGGATGTTCACAAATGGCCCGTCATGGGGTGTTTGGTTTAGTGAGAGACGCCCAAAGTCACGGCTATGAAATACTAATGTGTGGGGGTGATGGAATGGCCATTGCCAATGAACTAGCTGTTACTTATGTAGCAGAATTAGTGTTGGACGGCTTAGCGCAAGTAGCAGGGTTGCATAAACACTGAAAAACTTTAATAAAATCATCATTGATGCTTGCATCCTTCTAATTCGTTCAGTATTATACGCCCCTCCTGAGTTCAGGGGCACAGGCAATTTAGCCGGTATAGCTCAGACGGTAGAGCAACTGACTTGTAATCAGTAGGTCCGGGGTTCGACTCCTCGTGCCGGCACCAGTTCCTGTTGAAGAATTATTGGGTGGGATTCCCGAGCGGCCAAAGGGATCAGACTGTAAATCTGACGCGTAAGCTTCGGTGGTTCGAATCCACCTCCCACCACCATTCTTTGCGGGTATGGTATAATGGCTATTACTGCAGCCTTCCAAGCTGTAGATGCGGGTTCGATTCCCGCTACCCGCTCCATATTGAGCAAAGTTCGCTTTTATTAGTGAATAGTTTGAAGGCTATTTAGAGCCAGTTAGTGCGTTATAAGCTCTAGTAGCTCAGGGGTAGAGCGCACCCTTGGTAAGGGTGAGGTCGGCGGTTCAATTCCGCCCTAGAGCTCCATTGTCAGGTAGGCAAGGGGGCACAGTATATTTTGAAGGGTAGATATAGCAATGTATCTACCCTTCTTGTTATCTGCAGTTTACTCAATACGTGGGTACAGTTGCATTTTTTAACTTAGCGCGGCTTATTGGCCGCCCATTGTCGGAGGCTATCATGGCTAAGGAAAAGTTTGAAAGAAATAAGCCGCACGTAAACGTCGGCACCATT
>CAJXEN010000044.1 GCA_913052465.1 uncultured Oceanospirillaceae bacterium | reverse complement strand
CGCTTTTAAGCTCGGTTTTATAAGCCCAAATTAAGTGAGAGCTTGAAATGAATAAAGAAATTCTGTTAGTTGCAGAAGCGGTTTCAAATGAAAAGGACGTGCCCAAAGACGTTATTTTTGAAGCTATCGAATTAGCTTTGGCCACTGCAACACGCAAGCGGATCCACGAAGAGAGTGATATTAGAGTCTCTATTGACCGTAAGACGGGTGAGGCGACTACAACGCGCTGCTGGACAGTGGTTACTGATGAGGTGTACACCAACCCAGAGGCCGAGTTAATTCTTGAGGACGCTCAAGAGACTAAGCCTGAATTAGAGCTAGGTGACGTTGTAGAAGAAGAGTTGCCCACTGAAACCTTTGGCCGTATAGCAGCACAAACTGCTAAACAGGTGATTGTGCAAAAGGTTCGTGAAGCTGAGTGCGCTAAAGTAGTTGAGCTGTATCGCGGTCGTATTGGCGAAATTATTAGTGGCAGCGTGAAAAAAGTGACACGTGACAATGTCATCGTAGATTTAGGCAATAATGCAGAAGCACTCATGGCAAGGGATCAATTGATCGGCCGTGAAACCTTTCGCATGGGTGATCGTGTTCGTGCTCTGTTGGCTGAAGTACGTACCGAAAGCCGAGGTCCACAGCTTTTCTTAAGCCGCACCGAGCCACAAATGTTGGTAGAGCTGTTTAAAATTGAGGTGCCAGAGATTTCTGAGCAAGTCATCGAAATTCGTGCAGTAGCCCGTGACCCTGGCTCACGTGCTAAAATTGCAGTGAAGACTAATGATGGTCGTATTGATCCCATTGGTGCTTGCGTTGGTATGCGTGGTTCGCGTGTGCAAGCAGTTACTGGTGAGTTGAACAATGAGCGTGTTGATATCGTCCTTTGGGATGATAATCCAGCGCAGTTGGTGATCAATGCGATGGCCCCTGCAGAAGTGAGTTCCATTGTTGTTGATGAAGACCGCCATGCAATGGATGTCGCTGTTAGTGATGAGAATTTGGCAATGGCGATTGGTCGTAATGGCCAGAATGTGCGACTCGCTTCTGAGCTGACTGGCTGGACCATTAATGTGATGTCTGAAGCAGATGCTGCTTCTAAGCAACAAGATGAAGTGGGTGGTGTGGTACAAGTTTTTGTTGATGCCTTAGACATAGACGAAGAGTTTGCCCAGATGTTAGTAGAAGAAGGTTTTACTAGCCTTGAAGAAATTGCCTACGTGCCGTTGGATGAGATGTTGGCGATTGACGGTTTGGATGAGGATATTGTAGAAGAGCTTCGTACTCGTGCAAAAGATAAGTTGCTTAACCAAGCGCTTGCCGCGGAAGAGCAGCTAGATAACTCTGAGCCAGCTCAGGATTTGCTAGAAATGGAAGGCATGGATGCTCATCTTGCCTTTGTATTAGCAAGTCGTGGCATCATCACTATGGAAGACTTAGCTGAGCAAGCTGTTGATGAGATTTCAGACATTGAAGGTTTGAGCGACGAAAAAGCAGCAGAATTAATTATGACGGCCCGCGCCCCTTGGTTTGTTTAAACCATCGCCCGACCTATTAGGAGAATATGATTATGACAGATCAAACTGTCAACACCCTCGCCGAAACGGTAGGTGTTCCGGTTGAGCGATTGCTTAACCAAATGGAAGAAGCCGGCCTTACTCGTCGTGCAGCTACAGATGCAGTATCTGACGAAGAGCGTAAGTCGCTTCTATCTCACTTGCAAAAGTCCCATGGTGGAGACGGTGTTAGTGCCGATGGCCCCAAGAAAATCACCTTGCAGCGTAAAACGTCTAGTACGTTAAAAGTGGCTGGTGCGGCAGGTAAGCGCACAGTTAACGTTGAAGTGCGAAAGAAGCGTACTTATGTTAAAGCAGAAGAAGGCGATCAGGCAGCTGTGATTGAGGCTGAAAAAGCTGACTTGGCAGCCCGTCAAGCAAGTGAAGCTGCACAAGTGAAAGCTGAGGCTAAATCTCTAGCAACATCAATCGCTGCAGAAGCTGAAAAAGTTGCTGCAAGTGAGGCAGCTGCGGTTGTAACTGAAGCCAAAGTTGTAGCAACTCCAGTGGTAAGTGCTGCAGCTTCAAACGAAGCAGATAACCAAGCTAAGGTTAAAGCAGATATGGATGCAGCTGCTAAAGTGGCTGCAAATGCTGAGGTGGCTCGTCAAAAGGCTGTTGAGGATGCTAAGAAGAAGCCTGCTCATCAAAAGACATTTACATCGCCCGATAAGCCTCGTGGTGGTGCACCTGCAGGTAAGGGTAAAGGTAAAGGTAAAGGTCGCACAGCCGGTGGGCGTGATGACCGTAGTCGTGGTAAAGGCCCACGAAGCAAAGGCAAGCTGGCGGCACCTAAGCGCTCTGGTAGCGGCGAACATGCTTTTGAAGTGCCTACGGAAAAGGTTGTTTATGAAGTTAACCTGCCTGAGTCTATCACTGTTGCTGATTTAGCCCAGCGCATGAAAGTGAAAGCTGCAGAAGTTATTAAGGTAATGTTTAAGATGGGTGCAATGGCAACCATCAACCAAGTGATTGACCAAGATACAGCCACTATTGTTGTTGAAGAAATGGGTCACAAGGCAAAATTAGTAATGGATGATGCGATCGAAACAGCGGTTGTCGAAAGTATCAGTTACGAAGGTAAAGAAATTACTCGTGCCCCAGTGGTGACGGTAATGGGTCACGTAGACCATGGTAAGACATCACTGTTGGATTCTATTCGTTCTACTAAGGTTGCGTCTGGTGAATCAGGCGGCATTACCCAGCACATTGGTGCCTACCACGTAGAAACTGACAAGGGTGTCGTTACCTTCTTAGATACGCCTGGACACGCTGCCTTTACTGCAATGCGTGCCCGGGGTGCTAAGGCAACTGACATTGTTATATTAGTAGTTGCAGCTGATGACGGTGTGATGCCACAAACTGAAGAAGCAGTACAACATGCCAAAGCTGCTGGCGTACCTTTGATTGTTGCGATCAATAAAATGGATAAAGAAGGTGCAGATCCAGACCGAGTGAAGACCGAATTGTCTAGCCGTGATGTGGTGCCAGAAGAGTGGGGCGGTGTAACTCAGTTCATTCCTGTGTCAGCTAAAACAGGTGATGGCATCGAAGCATTGCTAGACGCAGTGTTGCTCGAGGCTGAGGTGTTAGAGCTTACCGCAGTTCCAGAAGCGCCAGCCAAAGGTGTTGTCGTTGAAGCTCGCCTTGATAAAGGCCGTGGTTCTGTAGCAACTATATTGATTCAAAATGGTACCTTAAAGAAAGGTGACATTGTTCTAGCAGGGCAGCAGTATGGCCGTGTTCGTGCAATGTTGGACGAGAATGGTAAGCCGATTACTAGTGCTGGCCCGTCCATTCCGGTAGAAATTCTTGGTTTAGGTGGCACGCCTGATTCAGGTGAAGATTTCGCTGTAGTTCCAGATGAAAAGAAAGCCCGTGAAGTTGCTTTGTTCCGTCAGGGTAAGTACCGCGACGTGAAACTTGCTCGTCAACAAGCCTCTAAGTTGGATGCAATGTTTGAGAATATGGGTAAGAATCAAGCCTCTGTATTAAATGTTGTGCTTAAAACTGATGTACGTGGTTCTTTGGAAGCATTAACTAGCTCGCTAATGGAAATTGGTACCGAAGAAGTTAAAGTGCAGGTTGTGTCTAGTGGTGTAGGTGGTATCGCCGAATCAGATGTTAACCTAGCGGTGGCTTCAAACGCCGTGATCTTTGGTTTTAATGTTCGTGCTGATACGCCAGCCAAGGCGCTTATAGAGAAAGAAGGCATTGATCTGCGCTACTACAGCGTAATCTATGACATTATTAACGATGTTAAGGATGCTCTTTCTGGTATGTTGGCGCCTGAATTACGTGAAACTATCGTAGGTATTGCAGAGGTTCGTGAAGTGTTCCGTTCGCCTAAGCTAGGCCAAATTGCTGGTTGTATGGTTATTGAAGGCACGGTCCACCGTAGTAAGCCTATTCGCGTATTACGAGATAATGTGGTTGTTTACGAAGGTGAGTTGGAATCCTTGCGTCGTCACAAAGATGCGGTTACGGATGTTCGTAATGGTGTTGAATGTGGTATCGGTGTGAAGAGCTACAACGATGTTCGTGTTGGCGACTTAATCGAAGTCTTCGACACTGTCGAAGTTGAGCGTAGCTTGTAAGGGCTGATCATGGCACAAGAATATAGCCGCACCCAGCGTGTGGCAGACCAAATTCAGCGTGAGCTAGCAGGCCTAATTCAGCGTGAGGTGAAAGATCCTCGTGTTGGTATGGCCACAGTGAGCGCTGTAGAAGTATCCCGCGACTTATCGCATGCCAAGGTGTTCGTTACCATTTTAAATGGTAGTGAAGATAAAGAAGAGATTCGTGAGTCGATTAAAGCGCTGAATAATGCGTCAGGCTTTTTACGTAGCCAACTTGGCCAGCGCATGAAGTTACGCATTGTTCCTACTTTACGATTTCACTTTGACGATAGTTTGTCTCGGGGTAATTACCTTAGTAATCTGATAGACCAGGCCCGGGCGTCAGACCCAGAGCTTGAGTCTGACGTTGATTACGGCACTGAGTAATTTTTAGGTGGCAAAGCAACCGGCTAAGCAGCCTAAGGGTCGTGAAATAAGCGGTATTCTTATTTTGGACAAGCCCTCAGGCATGAGCTCAAATCATGCCTTGCAGCGGGTGAAGCGGATGTTTGGGGCCCGTAAAGCGGGCCATACGGGTTCGTTAGACCCCTTAGCAACTGGCTTATTGCCTATTTGTTTGGGTGAGGCAACTAAGTTTAGCCAGTTTCTTCTGGATTCTGATAAGCGTTATCAAACCATAGGTCAGCTTGGTGTGCGTACTGATTCTAGTGACGCCGATGGTAAAGTGGTAGAAACCAAAGCCTGTGATCATGTCACTTTGGCCGATGTGGAAGCCCAATTGCCTCAGTTTCGTGGTCTCATTAGCCAAGTGCCTTCTATGTTTTCAGCACTTAAACACCAAGGGCAACCTTTGTATAAGCTTGCCAGGGCCGGAAAGACTGTAGAAGTTAAGCCGCGGCAAGTCACTATTCATAACTTAGAGCTATTGAGCTTTGAAAATACTCAAGTGCGCATGGATATTAGTTGTACTAAAGGTACCTATATTCGCAGCATTGTGGAAGATTTGGGCTTGGCGTTGAATTGTGGTGCTCACGTGTCGCAGCTAAGGCGCCTGCAGGCAGGGCCCTTTGTGGCTGATCAAATGGTTACCTTAGAAGATCTCCAAGCTATCATTGACCATGCAACTGAGGGGCAGGTGGTAGAAGAAGGTCAATGGCCAGACATTACTCCTGCCTTTGCAACTTTAGATAAGCTATTAATGCCCGCGGATACTGCCGTTTTGACATTAAATGCTGTACAATTACCCGCCCATGAAATCGAGGCGTTGCAGCAAGGTAAGGTCATAGACCATGCCACTGACTACGCTGAACTTGATGTGGTGCGAGTGTATAGCTCGGATGCAGCTGATGCGAATGCCTTTATTGGTTTAGCGCAAGTGCAAATCGAAGGTCGCTTAAAAGCGAAACGCTTAATGAGCACTTAGGCCTTCATTTTAAGTTCCGCTGTAAATATGCACGGTGCGAACACAAACGAACCCCTAGCTGTCTTAAGTAAAAGTCAGTATTAAGGCGCTAGTGGGCATATTAATTATTGGAGAATTACCATGGCTTTATCTGCCGTTGAAAAAGCTGCTGTTGTAGCTGATTACCAAACTGCGCAAGGCGACACAGGATCACCAGAAGTTCAGGTTGCATTGTTAACTGCGAACATCTTGGCGCTACAAAGTCACTTCAAAGAGCATCACCATGATCACCACTCTCGTCGTGGCTTGATCCGTATGGTTAACCAGCGTCGTAAGCTATTAGACTACCTAAATCGTAAAGACGCTGCGCGTTATACTACGCTTATCGGTCGTCTAGGCCTACGCCGCTAAAAATTGGTTTAGAGTTTAACTCTAATTCTGATTTTTAAACGTCATGTCTGCATTTGTAGAGATGGTGAAATAGAGGCTGGGTAATCTTTGGTTATTTGGCCTTTATTGTTTTGACTGTAAGCAATAGGAGAGGATCGGCCCGTAATCTTATTAGCTTGGTGGCTTAAACAGCTTGCCTGAGTTAATAAGTGTACTGGTGGATTGGATCGCTCGTTTGATTGCAGTTATCTTGTAATTATAAGGGAACATATATGTCTATCATCACCAAAAAATTTAAATACGGCGAACAAACTGTAACGCTAGAAACGGGCCGCATTGCACGTCAAGCCTCTGGCGCTGTGCTGGTTACCATTGACGACGCAATCCAAGTATTGGTTGCTGTTGTGGGTGCTAAAACAGCTAAGCCTGATCAAGGTTTTTTCCCGCTTTCTGTACACTACCAAGAAAAGACTTACGCTGTAGGTAAGATCCCTGGTGGTTTCTTTAAGCGTGAAGCGCGTCCATCTGAAAAAGAGACCTTGACTAGCCGTTTAATTGACCGCCCAATTCGCCCACTGTTTCCTAAGGGATTCATGAACGAAGTGCAGGTTATTTGTACTGTTGTTTCTGCTGATAAGCTCAATGATCCAGATATTGCTGCTTTGATCGGTACTTCAGCTGCTCTAGCCATTTCTGGTATACCTTTTGCTGGCCCAGTTGGTGCTGCACGAGTGTCTTATACAGACGAAACTGGCTACTGCTTAAACCCAAGCTTTGAAGCTCTAGCTACTTCTGATCTCGACATGGTTGTTGCGGGTACTGCCGATGCTGTACTGATGGTTGAGTCAGAAGCTAAAGAGCTAAGTGAAGACGTAATGTTGGGTGCTGTTCTTTTTGCTCATGACGAAATGCAAGCTGTTGTTAAGGCGATTGGTGAGTTTGCTGCTGAAGCGGCTAAGCCGACTTGGGATTGGGTTGCTGCTGAAGAAGATGCTGCCCTTAAGGTTGCTGTTACTACTGCCGTTGGCGACGCTGTTGGCGAAGCTTACCAAATTAGCGATAAGTTAGACCGTCAAGCACGTTTAGGTGAAGTCAAGGCGCAAGCCATCGCTACGCTATGCAGTGATGACGCTGTGTCACCTTCTAAGTCTGACGTATTAGGTATGGTAAGTAAGCTAGAAAAGCACACGGTACGTTCACGTGTCGTAGCAGGTGAGCCGCGTATCGACGGTCGCGATACTAAGACTGTCCGTGGCATCAATGTAGAAATTGGCACTTTGGCCAAAGCGCATGGGTCGTCATTATTTACCCGTGGTGAAACCCAGTCTATCGTTGTAGCAACTCTTGGTACAAGCCGTGATCAGCAGCTTATCGATGCCCTAGAAGGCTCGCGCAAAGACCCTTTCATGTTGCACTATAACTTCCCAAGCTACTCGGTTGGCGAAACAGGCCGCTTTATGGGTCCTGGTCGTCGGGAGATTGGTCATGGTCGTTTGGCTCGTCGTGGTATCCAAGCCATGCTACCAAGCCAAGAAGAGTTTCCATATACTATTCGTATTGTCTCAGAGATCACTGAATCTAACGGTTCAAGCTCAATGGCCTCGGTGTGTGGTGCTTCGTTAGCACTGATGGATGCTGGAGTACCGATTAAGGCACCTGTTGCTGGTATCGCCATGGGCCTGATCAAAGAAGAGTCTGGCTTTGCGGTATTGACTGACATTTTGGGTGACGAAGATCACTTAGGTGATATGGACTTTAAAGTGGCTGGATCTGCTGCTGGTATTACCGCCTTGCAAATGGACATTAAAATCCAAGGTATTACCGAAGAGATTATGGAAATTGCGCTAGAGCAAGCGCACGAAGCGCGTCTGCATATCTTGGATGAAATGAATAAAGTTATTGCTACACCTCGAACTGAGTTGAATGATAACGCGCCAACAATGAAAACTATCAAGATTGATCAAGATAAGATCCGTGATGTGATTGGTAAAGGTGGCGCAACCATCCGTGGATTGTGTGAAGAAACGGGTGCTTCAATCGACATCGAAGATGATGGCACTGTGCGGGTCTATGCAGATGACAAAGCCGCTGCTGAATTGGCTGAAGCTAGGATTTTAGAAATCACTGCAGAAGCAGAGGTTGGTGCAATCTACGAAGGTAAAGTAGAGCGTATTGTAGACTTTGGTGCCTTTATTAACATTTTGCCTGGCAAAGATGGCTTGTTGCACATTTCTCAAATCTCTAGCGAGCGCGTTGAGAAAGTAACAGACTACCTGGAAGAAGGTCAAACAGTTAAGGTTAAAGTGCTAGACGTTGACGCACGTGGTCGTATTAAGCTTTCTATGAAAGATATGGAAGCCTAATCGTTTTAAGAGGGTTTGGGTACAAACAAATTCTCTTCAAAAAAACCTCTAAGCAGAATTGGTTAGGGGTTTTTTTATGTCTGCAAATTAAGTCAAAAGCTATTAATATGTCGCTTTTGATTATATAATAGTCGCCTTTAGGTTAATGTTACATTGTACTCAAAAGGTTTCCCTTGACTCAAGCGCAGCAAAGTTCTCTCCCAAAAAACAATATAAAAATAGTTTTATTAGAAGGTATTCATCAATCAGCTGTTGAGGCTTTACAAGCTGATGGCTTTGATAATATTCACTTCTACACCACGGCCTTGCCAGAAATTGAACTGATAGAAGTACTAAAAGACGCCCACTTTGTAGGTATCCGTTCACGTACTCAGCTAACCCGAAAGGTGTTAACGCAAGTGAATAAACTGATGGCCATAGGCTGTTTTTGTATTGGTACCAACCAAGTAGACCTAGATGCTGCGTTAGAAATGGGTATTCCGGTATTTAATGCGCCTTTTAGTAACACCCGCAGCGTAGCGGAACTGGTTATTGCAGAGGCTGTGTTGTTATTAAGGGGCATTCCAGAAAAAAATGCTAAGGCACACCGCGGGCAATGGCTTAAATCGGCACACCAATCGTTTGAGGTGCGGGGCAAAAAACTAGGGGTGGTGGGTTACGGGTCTATTGGGTCGCAGTTAGGCATTATGGCGGAAGCCATGGGCATGGAAGTTATTTATTACGATCAAATTACTAAGTTAAGTTTGGGTAATGCTTCAGCGTGTAGTAGTTTAACTGAACTACTTGCGCAGGCCGATATTGTGACTTTGCATGTACCACAAACACCATCCACACACTACCTAATGGGCGTTACACAGTTGGCTCAAATGAAAGATGGTGCAATCCTTATCAATGCCTCACGCGGCACCGTGGTCGACATCGATGCGCTTACCAACTGCTTACAAAGTGGCAAGTTGTTGGGGGCTGCTATTGATGTATTCCCAGTAGAACCTCGTTCTAACAACGATGAATTTATTTCACCATTAAGAGGCTTAGATAATGTCATCTTAACGCCACACATTGGTGGTTCAACAGTTGAAGCTCAAGTCAATATTGGTGTTGAAGTAGCAGATAAGCTCATCCGTTATTGTGACAATGGTACTAGCCTTTCGGCAGTGAATTTCCCTGAAGTGTCTTTGCCTAGCCATGAGAACACACACCGTTTATTACACATTCACAAAAACATTCCAGGCGTATTGTCACAGATTAACAATGTGTTTTCTGAAAACAGCATTAACATTTCGGGCCAGTATTTAAACACCAACGCTAAGGTGGGCTATGTGGTTATCGACGTCGATGCCAGCTGTTCAGAGCTGGCCTTGGAAAAACTTAAACAGGTAGGCGGCACCATAAGTTGTCGGGTATTGTTTTAGCGACTGATTTAACGACTAAGAGTTTTAACGCCTTGCGCAGTGCCAAGTAATAGAATGTCTGCGGGGCGCTGGGCGAACAGGCCGTTGGTGACAACGCCAGTAATTTGGTTTATCTGTTGTTCCAGGCCCTTAGGGTCGACAATGCTCATGCCATAAACGTCTAAGATTAAGTTACCATTATCGGTGATAAAGTTCTGGCGCCATACAGGTTCGCCACCCAAACCCACTAGCTTGAGGGCAACATAACTTCGTGCCATAGGGATCACTTCTACGGGTAGAGGAAAATCACCTAATACGTCTACCATTTTAGACTCATCAGCAATACACACAAACGTTTCAGCTACTGCGGCAACGATTTTCTCACGAGTTAAGGCACCACCACCACCTTTGATCAGGTTAAGATGAGCGTCACTTTCGTCTGCACCATCTACATAAAAATGCATCTGTGGTACCGCATTCAGTTCTAATACGGTAATGCCGTGACTTCTTAAACGTTCAGCGGTGGCTTCGGAGCTAGCGACGGCAGCGTCAAAGGTTTGTTTTATGTTTGCCAGAGCATCAATGAAGCAGTTAGCTGTAGAGCCTGTGCCCACGCCGATTATAGATTGCTGGTTAAGGTATGGGGCGATATGGTCGACTGCGGCTTGGGCTACAGCCTGCTTTAACTGGTCTTGGTTCATGGCAATGATCGAGTTGGACACTAATAAAGCGATTATACAGGAATTCCCACCTTACAATGTAGACGCTAGTAGTTTGAGCCATTAATATGATGGGCTTAGTTTAATGCACTATGCACTCGATAAAACATTACCCCATCAGAAGAAATAATATGCCTCATCGTTATATCAAAAAAATTCTATCAGCCAATGTCTATGATGTAGCTGTTGAAACTCCGGTTGACTTGGCTAGCAGCCTGTCTAAACGCTTGGCCAATAATATTTTGATTAAGCGAGAGGATTTACAACCTATATTTTCTTTCAAAATTAGGGGAGCCTATAATTGTATTTCAAAGTTAACTGAAGCTCAGCGTGCCTGTGGCGTAGTGTGTGCATCTGCTGGTAACCATGCGCAAGGTGTAGCGATGTCTTCTCAGTACTTGGGTATTGATGCCACTATCGTCATGCCCAAAAGCACGCCAGACATTAAGATCAATTCTGTTAAGGCCCTAGGTGCAAAGGTCATTCTACATGGGGATTCATTGGCTCAGGCCTTTGCCTATTCGCGCTCACTAATGGCTGATCTAGGGCTGGTGTATATACATCCCTTTGATGACGAACACGTGATTGCGGGTCAAGGCACTGTAGCAGTGGAACTATTACGACAGATTCAAGGTGATATTGATGCAGTGTTTGTGCCGGTGGGTGGAGGTGGGTTAATAGCGGGTATGTCTGTCTATATTAAGTTCTTGCGGCCTGATATAAGAATCATAGGTGTCGAACCAGAAGATTCTTGCTGCCTTAAGGCAGCTTTGGATGCCGGTGAGCGGGTCATTTTGTCAGAAGTAGGTACTTTCGCTGAGGGTGTGGCTGTTGCTCAAATAGGTAAGCTGAACTTTGAGTTAGCTCAACAATATGTTGATGAAGTGATTACTGTGACCACAGACGAATTGTGCGCCGCCATAAAAGATATATATGGCGACACGCGCGCGGTAGCAGAACCCTCAGGGGCTTGTGCTATTGCAGGCTTAAAGAAATATGTGGAGCGTGAAAAGGCGCAAGGACAAACGCTGGTAGCTGTTTCCACAGGCGCAAATTTAAACTTTGACCGCCTGCGTCATGTAGCTGAACGGGCTGAGATTGGGGAGGGGTGCGAAGCCATTATTGCAGCTCTGATTCCAGAGCAGCCAGGCAGCTTTAAGCGGTTCTGTAAAGCTTTAGGTGAGCGCAATATCACCGAATTTAACTACCGATATGCTAATGAACGTGAAGCACAGGTGTTTGTTGGAGTAACACTTAAAGCTGAGGAAGGGGCTCGTGAACAGTTACTAAATGAGCTTACTAGCCATGATATACCGGCGGTTGATTTGAGCAACAACGAAATGGCAAAAAGCCATGTTCGTTATATGGTGGGTGGCCATGCCGCAGTAGATAACGAAGTGGTCTATCGCTTTACCTTTCCAGAACGACCAGGAGCATTACTTAAGTTTTTGAACACATTAGGTCAGCCATGGAATATCTCAATGTTTCATTATCGCAACCATGGTTCTGCTTATGGGCGAGTATTGGTAGCGATGCAGGTACCTCCAGAAGATAAAGGCACCTTTGAAGGCTACTTAGATGAGCTGGGTTATGCCTTTAATGAAGAGACTAATAATCCAGCCTATCAATTATTTTTAGCGCCAGAGTCACGCTAGGTGACATAGGTGGTCGTCATCAACAAACACTGGATTAGTTATGAATATTGCTATTTTAACGTTTGAAGGATTCAACGAACTAGACTCCTTTATTGCTGCTGGAATATTGAACCGTATGAAACCTGAGGGTTGGAATGTTCAAATAACGTGTCCTAGTGAGCAAGTGACTTCAATGAACGGAGTTACTGTAACCGCTCAGCAGCCCCTAGAATTTGCCAACACTGCAGATGTTGTTGTGTTTGGTAGTGGTATTTATACCAGAGATATCGCTAAGGACAGCAGTATTCTTGATCGGCTAGAGTTAGACCCTCACCGACAGTTATTAGCTGCGCAATGCTCAGGCACCTTATTATTGGCAACATTAGGCTATTTAAATGGTGTGCCTGCATGTACAGATTTAACCACTAAACCGTGGGTTATTGACGCCGGCGTTGACGTGCTAAATCAGCCTTTTAATGCGCAATACAATATTGCTACAGCGGGTGGTTGCATGGCTTCACAATACTTAGCCACGTGGATAATTGCTAAATTAGCGAATAACACAGCAGCAGCATCAGCCATTCATTATGTTGCACCAGTGGGTGAAAAAGAAGCTTTGGTCGCCAAGTGTATGGCTGTAGTGTCACCTTTTATTAGCTAAACCTGTGGGCTATACAGAACTATTTAGTGGAAGTCTTGGGTAGGGTAATATCAACCCTAAGGCCACCTGAAGCGCGGTTGCTAGCCTCAATGGTGCCACCTTGAGCACGTATAGCTTGCTCTGCGATGGCCATGCCAACACCGTAGCCACCACTTTGCTGGTTACGACTGGCTTCGACCCGGTAAAATGGTTCGAATAAGTGTGTCAGTGAGTCCTCTGGCACACCATCTCCTTCGTCTTCAATACGAATCACAATGGTATCTTTGTTGTTCTCTACTTTTAAAAAGACACCGCCGTCTTCTGGTGTGTAACGCATGGCGTTACGCAGTATATTTTCTACTGCCCGGGACACTAGTTCTGGTTGTCCGGTCAATAGGTTATTGTTGGGTTGCTGAAGGTGTATTTGGCCTTTAGTTTGCGCCTCAAATTGGGCATCCTGAGTGAGCTTGCATAACAGGTGACTCAGATCATAAGTTTCAAGGGTAGGGCTGTGACCATTTTGCTCCAAGCGCAATAATGTAAGCACTTGGTCAATAAGCGCATTCATACGCTCTATTTCGCGTTCAATTCGGTGTAAAGATTGATGTTCTTTGTCAGGCAATTTTCGTGCAAGTAACTCCAGCGCAATCTGTTGTCTGGCTAGGGGCGTCCTTAGCTCATGAGAAATATCCCGAAATAGGCGCTGCTGATTGCTCACCAGCAAACTAATGCGTTCTGCCATGTGGTTAAAGGCAAGACCTACTTCACCAATTTCATCCCTTCTACAGCCTACAAGTTTGGACACCCGTGTATCAAGATTTCCGCGAGCAAATGAGTCAGTGGCTTGTTTGAGCTTACGTAACGGATCTGTGATGCGCCAGGTCACAAATGCAGTCAATAAGGCCACAATAAATAGAGCAGTAATAACTTGCAGCACTGGTAAATGCTTTAACCAAGCGGGATAAGGACCTCGGTTGTCACGGTGGGCAACAAAGGTGTAAATGCGGCCTTTACTACTGGATATTCGGTAAGGTTGAAAACCTCGCAAGTGGCGTTCTGATAATCTATTTTGTGTCAATGGTAAGGTAAACTCAAGCCAGTTTTTTGGCAAGTTTGCTCGACTAATCGGGCGTCGTTTAGAGTCTAGCATAAAACCTTTTACATCAAACTCTTGGTCAATGTGGCGCAGCCATGTGGTTAATTCAGCGGAACCTTGAGTTTCGTAAATATCAGCCGCTTTTATACCTAATTTAACCACTCGCTGGTACTGGTTTTGATCGCGTTCTTCAACAATGATTTCCGACAAGGTGGCGACTGAAAAAATAGCTGAAATAAGTGTTAGCCAAAAAAAGAAAAATATCTTCCAATATAAACTACTGAATATTGACGGCCACTTAATCATTGATAACATATTGATATCCAACACCACGAATAGTCTTTATGCGTGGCTCATTACTTGAAAATGGTCCAAGCTTGCGTCGCAGGTTGCTCATGTGCATGTCAACACTGCGATCGTACAAAGCCAACTTACGGCCCAATGCGGTTTCTGTGAGCTCCTCTTTACTTAGCACTTGTCCAGCCTTTGCTAATAAGCTGGCTAATAGATTAAATTCTGTACTAGTCAGGTCTAGAGCCTCTCCTTGCTTCGATACGATGCGCGTATTATGGTTTAACTCTACGTCTTCTAATACCATAACCTGACGGCTTCCACTGGCTTGCATGCCTGCTTTATCCATTTCCACACGCCTGAGTATGGCGCGAATACGGGCCACAATTTCTCGCGGATTACATGGCTTTGGCAAATAATCGTCAGCCCCCATTTCAAACCCTACTATGCGATCGACTTCATCACTACGAGCAGTAAGCATCAACACAGGGGTTCTATGGCTAATCCGAAATTGTTTAAGCAGGTCTAAGCCGTTCATTTTAGGCATCATTATATCAAGCACTAAAGCGTCATAATGGCCATTTAAGGCCATGTTGATGCCCTCTTCACCATCAAAGGCTTGGTCTACTTCAAAGTTTTCTAGGGCCAAAAACTCACTCAGTAATTCGTTGAGTTCCTGGTCGTCTTCGATTAATAAGATGCGCGTAGTCATGAGTTCGAACCTCTATATCGGTAGGCATTGAAGAGCGTGTAAACGCAATTGTGTCACAATTACAGGATATGCGTAGTGAGAGGTTGAAGATTTTACAGGATTTTACGTGTTTGAGCTGGATGCCAACTCAAAAAGAAAAGAGCAGATTAAAAGACTCCCCAAGGTGTCGTTTCCGATGGCTGACCTGAACCCGGAGGTTCAAGGTGGGTGCTCCTGATTAGGCGGAAGGCGTTCCGACAAGCGGACGTGCACAAAGCTCAAGCGAGAAGCACCCTGGGTATGTGAATCGGCTCAAGGACGTTATCGAATGTCGAGAACCACAGGGAGTCTTTGATTAGTATAGACTGGTGTTTTTAAGAATGGAACCCAAATTTTGTAACAAAGGTCAGATTAGGTTGTCGCTCACGCGTTTGTCCAGTTGCTCGAGTGCAGTCTCTAGGGTCGCTAGTTGCGCCTGAGTCTCTATTAATTCGGCACTCATGTTGAGGGCAGCCATAACAGCCATGCGCTCCAATCCCATGACGCGCCCCCCAGCTTTAATTGCCTGCATTTTTTGGTCTAAAGTTTCTGCTGCTTGTCGCAGGTTGTCTTCTTTGCCAGAGGGGCAGGTTAGGGTGTAGCTTTGGCCTAAAATAGAAACTTCTACTGCTTGGGGCTCATTCATGGCGTGCTTCCGTTGCTTGGTCAAATAAGCCGATCAAATGATGTAATTCATCTTCAATGATTTGATTGTGGGCTGGTTCGGACTCTAGATGCTTGTCTTGCTCTAAGTTATCGCTATCCAGTTGCAGTTGTAATAGTTGTTGTTCCAATTGCACTACTTTGCTTTGAAGTTGAGCATAACCGTGCTGCAAGCTTTGGTGTTGGGTTAACAGCTGATCGATGTGATGTACCAAGGTGTTGATAGTCGACATTGTTGGGCCACTTAAAAGATAATCTTCCGGTAGATTTTATAGTAAATTAGGCTACTGTCTAGTGACACCTAGCAAAAGCTCTAGAGAATGCCTACAGCTTAGGTATAATGAACCCATAATTTACCGTAAATGAAACTTAAGTGCTAACTATAGCCAACTATAGCCAACTATAGCGAACTAGAGCCAACCAGAGCC
>CAJXEN010000043.1 GCA_913052465.1 uncultured Oceanospirillaceae bacterium | reverse complement strand
CATGCAGCGTTTGGTGCAACCTAAAATCGCTGTTGCTGCAGAAATGGCTTACGCCCAAATGAAAAATGCATGGTGCTTGCAGGGTAAATCTGTAGGCCGGTTGCGTGCCTTAGCCGCATGGCGAGAAGGCGTGGCACGAAGTGAAAATAGACCAAAGAATTTTGTGGTGAAAGACAGTAGTCTCATTGAAATGGCCCGCACTAATCCTGCAGATTTAAATCAAATTGGCCAGTGTCAGGATGTGCGCCCAAGCAGTTTAAGGCGTTATGGGAAGCAATGGTTGGCCATTATGCTGGCATCCTCAGAAGTATTGCCAGGGGTGCAGCAACCTTTGTCTAAAAATGAAAATGCGCACTACAAACGTTTGCATAAAGTAGTGAAAAACCAAGCTGAAAATGCAGGTATACAAGTACAACTAATGGGTCGTAAAAAAGAATTATTAGAATTATTTGAAGGTCTACGAAAAAAACAGCCGTTTATTTTACCCAGTAACTGGAGTGGTTGGAGAGCAGAATTTCTTACTGAAGCTATTACCAGCGAATACAACCATATATTAGAGGCGCCATAATGAGCCAAAAGCGTATTATTTGCTCAATTTACCGCAGCAAAAAGAAAGATGAAATGTACTTGTATGTTGATAAAACAAAAGCCTTAAGCCTAGTGCCAGAAGCTTTGCTGTCTCTATTTGGTAAGCCTGAGCACCGTATGGATATGCTACTTACGGCTGATAAAAAATTTGCCAGAGCTAAAGCAGAAGATATATTGTCTGACATCGATGACAAGGGGTACTATTTACAAATGCCTCCAGTGCGTGAAAAATACATGCTAGATTTGTACAAAACGCCAGTTAATCCCACCTACTAATTACGATTTATAAGGTAGATCTTATGGCTGACTCAACACAAAAACCAACACAAACAGGATTTTGGAAAACTACCACACCTAAAGAAATGATTAGCGAACAATGGGAATCCCTCTGTGATGGTTGTGGACGCTGTTGTTTGCAGAAATTAATTGAAGATGACCTGCCTTTGATGTATCACACTAGTGTGGCGTGTCGATATCTGGATCTTAAATCTTGCAAATGTAGTGTGTATGAAACGCGCCAAGACAAAGTATCAGACTGTACTTTGGTTACGCCTGATACAGTGGCAGAGTACAATTGGTTACCTCAAACCTGTGGTTATAGGCGAGTGGCTGCAGGTAAAGATCTGCCAGATTGGCACCCACTAGTGACAGGGGATCCTAAATCAACTGTCAAGGCTGGCATGACAGTGCGCAAATGGGCCGTATCAGAAGCGAAAGTACCAGAAAGTCGTTTGGGTGAACACATCATTGAAATTCAACAGTTGGGTGAATAAAATGGGATGCTGGTGCTTAGTGCAGTCAACTCAAATTGTGTTAAGGTGAGTTAGATAAAAAATAATAATTGGGTTTGAATCAATGTTCGAGTTTCATATTACACCCCGTGTAAGTGCGGCGCTTTTCATCATCATGATGGCTGTTAGCCAGCCAGCCATAAGCCTGGCACTATCCAACCAGATGGATATTCGGGTGTTGATTGATGTGTCTGGCAGTATGAAGAAGACAGATCCAAATAACTTGCGTATTCCAGCGTTGCAGGTGTTAACTCAAGTGCTTCCCACAGGCACCAAAGCGGGTGTTTGGCAATTTGCAAATACCCCAACAGTCATCGTCCCTCTCGGTACTGTTGATGCCAAATGGCAGCAGAAAGCATCTATCGCAGCACAAAATATATCATCCACGGGCCAATTTACCGACATAGGGGCGGCTCTTAAAGCGGCGTCATTCAGTGCTCAAGACCAGTTACAAGGTAGGCAGCTGCATGTAATATTGTTAACTGACGGTATGGTCGACGTGAGCAAAGACGTAGCAGAAAATAAACGTGCTCGCAGGGCATTACTAGAACCCATTTTACAACAATATATTAATTCTGGTGCCCGTGTGCACACCATTGGTTTATCTCATGACGCAGATGAAGCCACGCTAAGCGCAATGGCCCAACGCACAGATGGCCTGTATGAAGTGGCAGTTAATGCAGATCAGCTACTAGATATATTCTTAAGAGCGCTAGACAATACGATAATCACCCAGCAGGTCCCAGTTAAGCGCTCTGAGCAATCCTTCGTAGTGCAGCAGGGTGTTGAATCGATGACCATTGTTGTGGAGAAGAATGGTGATGAGCAGATAAAGCTCAAGGACGGAAAACAGCGTATTTTAGGGCAACAACAAGACCTAAGTGACCAGCAGTGGCAATCTTCATCAACCCATGACGTAATTATAATTAAAAATCCAACACCTGGCACATGGGCTTTAATTAGCGATACAGCTACTTTAAAACGCATTAATGTGGTGGGGCAGCTACAAATTTTGCTGCAACAAAGCCATCAAAATATAAAGGTTGGCCAACGTAGTTACTTAGACGTACAACTGGCCAATGAACAAGGTCAACTTTTATCTGCAGAACAGCTTCAAGGTTTTCAGCTTGAAGTGACCATGAATCATGCTGATAAAGAGGTCTTTAAAAAACAGCAATTGTTCTTAGAAGATGAAAAAACACGCATGCACTTGCCTGTACTTAATGACCCAGGCCTATATGACCTGACGATATCAGTAACTAACGGTGAGCTATTGCGTACGATTAACCGAAGCCTGAGGGTGCATCCTTTAGTAGCAATAAAACAAACAGTTTCTACCCAACAAAACACCACCTTGATGCCCGTTACACAAGAGCTTAATGTGCTGACTGAGACATCACCTGACCCAATAAGTCAAACTGAAGTGCTGGTGGTCAGTAATGAGACGGCCTCTGCAGAGTTAAAGGCGCTCATGGAGGGCCAGAACACCACTTTTATAGCATCTGAACTTACGGAACCCAAGACAGCTGCGAGTAAGGTTGCTAAATTAGTTAACAAATTAAAAAACAAAGTAATTAGCCCTGCAAAAACATCCTTAGTAATTCCTGAAGCAAAAGTAAAAGTAAAAGAAAATAGAGGTAATGTCCAAGCTAGCCAGCCAGAAGCAGCCAGTTCTGATTATTGGCGTTGGTTGTTTGTTGGTGTGGCAGGTTTAGTATTGTTGTTTTTGTTCGTTATTTTACGTCGGACATCTAAATCGGTCAGATGAATGCTACATAAAATCTGGACTATAGCTGGTTAATAATGGGTTTAAAGTATAAACCCAACGTTTGTGGAGAGCTTATTTGCGGCGTAGTCTTTTGGTCACGGTGACTAATTATCTGGGTTCCACTCAGTTTTATTTAACAATAACTCACCAAAGAATACTCATTGTTGTACTTACCCTCTCATTACTAAGCCTGGTAGTGGGCAATAGCGTGCTGGTGTGGTTAAGTACTCATCAAAGTAACGTACTTCATCAGGCCGAAACGTCACGTTTAGCCCACATCCAATCCAATGATGAAAAACTTAAGTTACAAGAAAGTATTACCAGATCATTGCTTCCTGCTACCGGTATGATGATAGAAACGGGTGATTTCCAACAACTTCTTAAAATTGCACCAATGGTGGCGGCCTCATTAGAGCAGCTAAAAACTAAGGCGCAACAAGACCAGGTTACCATACAAATACTGGAGCAAAACCTCAGTGAAGTTACCCAGTCTCGACATGATGTGGGCCAACAACTATTAAAGTATACCCAAAAATCATTAGCCTTAGAGCAAAGCTTGCGTCAGTTACAGGGGTTGCTTGGTGAACAGAAAGAAAGTGTGTTTGACCTAAATTTGGTACCTAAACTGATGCAAACAGCACAATATAAGCTCACACTTCTGGCCCATATTCCAAGCGCTTGGCCGATGCCGAAGCCAACCCTTGTAACGTCTTGGTATGGCCCCCGAGTGCATCCTATTCTAGGTGTAAAAAGGATGCATAAAGGGATTGATCTTCGATGTGTCAAAGGCACCCCCATATTAGCCACAGCCAATGGTATAGTGACAAGTAGTAGAAAAACGACAGGTTTTGGTAACCTTGTTTCGTTGACTCATAGTTATGGCTTTTCTAGTCGGTATGGGCATTTACAAAAACGCTTGGTAAAACAGGGTGAGTTTGTTTACAAAGGGCAGGCTATTGGCTTTTGTGGAAGTACTGGTCTATCAAACGCTCCTCACCTGCATTATGAAATACGATTTTTAGCGAAGCACAGTAATCCTAGGCCTTTTCTTAACTGGAACTTATCCAATTTTGATGGTCTTTTTAAACAAGTTCCGGAGGTCCAATGGCAATCTTTAATAAAACCAACCCAAACCAAGTCTACCAGCGAACTGCAGTAACCATTATTGCGCGGGGAAATCGATTTACTGGTGACATTGAAGTAACTGGTGAGCTGCAGGTGGATGGCATCATGGAAGGTAACATCTGCGCTGAGGATACCATGACTGTTGGCTCTTTGGGGCAGGTTAATGGCCGTATCAAAGGCCAACTGGTGCAGATTGCAGGGCGCTTTGAGGGAGAAATTTGGTGCCAAGATTTAACAATATTCTCAGGTGGTTTCGTTTCAGGAAAAGTGCATTGCCAGCAAATGGTAGTAGAAGTGGGTGGTAGTTTTTTAGGGCAGCGTGACGAACTGCTGGCACATACAGATAGTGATTACGTAGAGCAGGATCAGCCAGGCATGTTATTGGATCCAATTACAGCCGATTGAAGGTTAGTCTAGGCTAAAGTTAAAAAATCACTTGAGAATATAGGGTGGTTTCTAAGATAATAGAAACTAACTATAGTCAGTAAGTCAGGCGTGGAGCCAACGTATGTGTGAACTTTTAGGCATGAGTGCTAATGTGCCTACGGATATCTGTTTTAGCTTTACTGGGCTTATGCAGCGCGGCGGTGGCAGTGGTCCGCATCGTGATGGTTGGGGGATTAGCTTTTATGTTGGTAAAGGCTGTCGTTCTTTTCACGACCCGCAGCCTAGTTCTGATTCTGAAGTTGCGCGTCTTGTTCAACGTCATTCCATGAAGTCTCATATTGTGATTAGTCACATACGCCAAGCCAATGTGGGCAACACCTCTTTGGAGAACACTCACCCTTTTCAAAGGGAACTATGGGGCCAGCATTGGACCTTTGCCCATAATGGGCAACTTACGGATACCTCTAGCTTGCCTTTAAGCCACTATTTGCCTGTGGGCGATACAGACAGCGAACATGTGTTTTGTTGGTTGCTAGGTGAGCTGCGTACTGCTTTTCCAAAGCCACCTGTAGACACCACTGCAGTGCGATATTTTCTACAACAGCGGTGTCAGTTTTTAAAGACTTTAGGCGTTTTTAATATGCTGCTTTCTGATGGTGATCACCTGTATTGTTTCTGTTCCACTAAATTAAGTTGGATTACCCGTAGAGCACCATTTGGCCAAGCTTGCTTAAGTGATGCTGATGTTAATGTAGACTTTGGCCAAGAAACTACGCCTAATGATATTGTTTCTGTAGTAGCGACCCAGCCGCTAACAACCAATGAAACTTGGCATACTCTTTACCCTGGTGATATGTTGGTATTGCGTAAAGGAGTGGCGCTAAACTAACTTTTGGTTTAACTTCTGCTTAAATTTGACGTAACTTGATCCAAACTTGGGACTAGTTCGGGATCAACTTGGGCGTAAGACCTCACTAATAAGGTATATCTTAGGTGCCCAAAAAAGACTTGAAGGTTTTGCTGGTTTTCAAACGTACGTTTGATTAGTATAGGTTTCAATATAGATAACAATAATTAAAGGGCTTATCATGATTCAAATTGCTGGTGTGGAATTTGGCCAATATAAATCTGTAACAGATGTGTTTCTGGAAGCGTGTGGAAAATACGCTGGTAAACCAGCTTTTAGCTGTATGGGACAAAGCCTTTCTTTTGCAGAAATGGATCGCCTAACGGCCAATTTTGCATCTTATTTACAAAACCACACCGACCTTGAAGTAGGTGATCGGATCGCCATTCAATTGCCTAACGTACTACAATTCCCCATTGCCTTATTTGGTGCCATGCGGGCTGGTATGGTGGTGGTTAATACTAACCCACTGTATACCACTCGAGAAATGGAACATCAGTTTAACGATTCTGGTGCTAAGGTGTTGCTGATTTTGGCCAACATGGCACACCTTGCAGAAACTGTTGTGCCTAAAACTGGCATCACCAAGGTACTAGTCACTGAATTAGCAGACATGCATCCGTTTGCAAAAAGACTGTTAATTAATACTGTGGTAAAACGGGTAAAGAAGCTTGTTCCTGCTTATTCTTTACCTAACGCAGTAAGCTTTAGAAGTGCTCTAGCTCTGGGTGAAAAAACTGCACCAACTGCTGTTAATCTCACCTTAGATGATACTGCTGTATTACAATATACGGGCGGTACCACTGGTGTATCTAAAGGTGCACAGCTGCTGCATCAAAATCTTGTTGCTAACATGATGCAAGTACGAGACGTAGTAATACACGATTTAAATGGTGATCGTGAAGTGATTATTGCACCACTACCCTTGTATCATATCTATGCTTTCATGTTGAGTTTGGTTATGACAGATATGGGCCATGAAACGGTACTTATCCCTAATCCCAGAGATATTCCTGGTTTTGTAAAGGAGCTTAGTAAACACAAGTTCACGTCATTTGCAGGCCTTAACACCTTGTTTGTAGCCCTATGCAATAATGCGGAGTTTAAAAATCTAGATTTCTCTCACCTTAAAACCACTATTTCAGGTGGTATGGCACTCACTCAAAATGCAGCTGATATGTGGAAAAGTGCAACGGGTTGTACCATTCAAGAAGGTTATGGCCTGACAGAAACAGCCCCTGTAGTTTCCATTAACCCCTCTGATGATATTCGTATAGGCACCATTGGTAAGCCAGTTGCTGGCACACACGTTAAAGTGGTTAGCGAAGATGGTACTGATTTAGGTTTAGATAAAGAAGGCGAGCTCTGTGTAAAGGGTCCACAAGTGATGGCAGGTTATTGGCTTCGGCCGGAAGCCACAGCCGAAGTGATTGATGCTGATGGCTGGTTTAAAACGGGCGACGTTGCTATTTTAGCAGAAGATGGTTTTATTCGATTAGTGGATCGGATAAAAGACATGATCAACGTTTCTGGTTTTAATGTATATCCTAACGAAATAGATGATATTGCTAGCCAACATCCAAGCATTGTGGAATGTGCAGCGGTGGGTGTTCCTAACGAAGTGAGTGGTGAAACAGTGAAGTTGTTTGTGGTTAAGTCTGACCCTGGTTTGACAGAAGCTGATGTGATCGCCCACTGCCGTAAACACTTAACAGCTTATAAAATACCCAAGGAAGTTGAGTTTAAAGACGAGTTGCCTAAAACTAACGTAGGTAAAATTTTGCGGCGTGCTTTAAGAAACTAAACCCCGCTTTGGTCTGTGGCTTGCAGTTAGCCGCAGACCACAAACCTATATTAAGATAACCATGCTAAACTGCTTCCTTTAAATTTAGCCCCCCTTTATATGTTCTCTGCATTCTCTAACTGCATGGTCAAAGACCAAGCCGAACTTACACGATTGTCTCACCAAGTTGCCCAACGTCAAAAGCGTGGCCAGGCTTGTGACAAATTATTGCAACAGTTAGAGGCTAAAGTGCTCACTAGCCAAACTATCTATCAAAAACGTAAAAATGCCCTACCCAAGTTGGATTATCCACCCCAACTGCCAGTAAGTGGGCAGCGTGAAAAACTGGTGCAGTTAATTAGTAAGCATCAAGTGGTTATTTTGGCTGGTGAAACTGGCTCTGGTAAAACTACCCAGTTGCCTAAGCTTTGCCTAGAGGCTGGGCGTGGTGTTGGTGGCATGATAGGCCATACCCAGCCGCGACGTTTGGCTGCCAGAGCTGTGGGGCAACGCATTGCTGATGAATTAAACGTACCGTTAGGGCAGCAAGTAGGCTTTCAAGTGCGCTTCACAGAACAAGTAAGCGACATAAGCCACATTAAGTTAATGACAGACGGTATCTTGTTAGCAGAAACACGCCAAGATCCTGATTTACTGCGATATGACACCATTATTGTGGATGAGGCCCACGAACGTAGCTTAAACATTGACTTTTTATTAGGTTATCTAAAGCAACTGTTAGCAAGGCGAGATGACCTAAAACTTATTATTACATCAGCTACCATAGATCTAGAACGCTTCAGCAGGCATTTTGATCATGCCCCAGTGGTAGAGGTAAGCGGGCGCACATTCCCAGTAGATGTATGGTATCGACCCTTACTTGGGTCTAAGTCAGACCAAGATCAAGACAGGCCCCAAGACAAGGACCAAGACGTACAAACGGGTATTCAACATGCGCTAGAAGAAATAGACCAGCATGAACGCCAAAATAAACAGCACAATGGTGACGTGCTTGTTTTCCTTCCCGGCGAACGAGACATAAGAGACATTGCTTTATTTTTGCGTAAACAAGAGCAAAAAAATTGGCATATATTACCACTTTACGGAAGGTTAAGTTTTAGCGAACAACAAAAAGTATTTCAGCCCTCAGGTCAATCCTCAGGGCGGCGTATTGTATTAGCCACCAACGTGGCAGAAACATCTGTTACAGTGCCAGGCATTCGATATGTGATCGATCCAGGTACGGCTAGAATGAGTCGATATAGTTATCGTTCAAAAGTACAGCGACTCCCTATTGAAGCTATTTCTCAAGCCAGCGCTAATCAGCGTAAAGGCCGTTGTGGGCGAATATCTGCAGGTATTTGTATTCGGCTTTATGATGAAGCAGATTTTATTAGTAGGCCAGAGTTTACCGACGCAGAAATTTTACGGACTAATTTAGCATCAGTGATCTTGCAGATGCATGATTTAAGGTTGGGCCCAGTAGAGCTATTTCCCTTTATTGATGCCCCAGACAGTCGTTTTATCAACGACGGTGTTAAATTACTACAGGAGTTGGGTGGCCTTGACGACAACCGTAGGCTTACCACCCTAGGTAAAAAGTTGGCGCGGTTACCAGTAGACCCCCGAATCGCACGTATGGTGGTGGCAGCCAATGACTGGAATGCCTTAAATGAAGTGCTATTGATTGCCAGTGCGCTCACCATTCAAGACCCACGTGAACGGCCTCAAGATAAACAACAAGCAGCAGACCTGCAACATCTATTATGGCGTGAAAAAGATTCAGATTTTTTAAGTTTGGTAAACCTGTGGCAAGACTACGAACATCAACGCCAACAACTTACGCAAAACCAATTACGCAGCTGGTGTAATAAACACTTTGTGTCTTACCTGCGAATGCGTGAATGGCGAGAAGTACATCGACAACTATTGTTAATGTGCCAACAAATGGGTTTTAAGGTTAATGCCCAGCTAGCAAGTTACGAAGCGGTACACAGGGCACTGCTTACGGGTTTATTAGGCCACATAGGTCATAAAGACGAAGAAGGCCAGTTTGCGGGGCCTAGGCAACGTAAATTTTTGCTTTTTCCAGGTTCTGCGCTTGCCAAAAAACCACCTGCGTGGATCATGGCAGCTGAGCTAGTAGAAACCTCACGTTTATTTGCCCGTTGTATCGCTAAGATAGAGCCGGCATGGGTAGAACAAAGTGCGGGTTCTTTACTTAAATATAATTATAGTGAGCCTACCTGGCATAAACGCCAAGGCCAAGTAATGGCTTTTGAGCAAGTGAGCTTATATGGCCTAGTATTAGCCAGTAAGCGCAAAGTAGCTTATGGCAAAATAGACCCACACGTATGCCAACAACTTTTGGTGATGGAAGGGCTAGTACAAAATAACCTACTAACTAAAGGTAAGTTTTTAGCCCACAATCAAGCCTTAGTGGAAGACATTGAAGCGCTAGAAGCTAAGTCTAGACGGCGAGATATTTTGGTAGATGACCAGGTTCTATTTGATTTTTACAATGGAAAAATGGCAGATATTAAAGCCCCAATCGTTAGTGCAGCAAGTTTTGAATCATGGCGTAAAATTCAGGAAAAATCACAGCCTCAGTATTTGTTCTTAAACCAACAAGACCTAATGCAGCATGGGGCTGAAGGCATTAATAATAATAGCTTTCCAGATCGTTTAGTGTGGCAATCTATGAGTTGGCCTTTAAACTATCACTTTGAACCTAACCACGAGCAAGATGGTGTCACCATTCAAGTGCCTGCCAGCCAGCTTAAGCGCCTGCCACTTAAGCGTTTGCAGTGGTTAGTGCCTGGCCTGCTAAAAGACAAGTTAGCCGCATTATTAAAAGGCCTACCAAAAGCCCAGCGTAAGGCCTTTGTGCCGGTGCCTCAATATGCCCAAGCGTTATTCGAGTCGTTATTGGCAGATGACATAGATTTGCCAGAAGCAGTAGCCAAACATTTACAACGTATCAGTGGGCGCCCTTTTGATGTACAGCTTTTACAACGGGTAGATGTAGAAACACACCTGTTAATGAATGTGCAAGTAATGGATGAAGCTGGCCAGCTAATTGCTCAGGGGCGAGACCCTTTGCAGTTATTAAGTGATTACGCCACTGGACCTGCAGTAATCCATAATCCCATTAATGTGCACCCAGTATTAAAGCAAGGGCTTACCCAATGGGATTTTAAAGCACTGCCAGAAACTATGACCATAGAACAGGGTGCTATGAAGCTGCCAGTTTGGCCTGCCATTAAAGACCAAGGTAAGGTGGTAGACATTATATTTGCCGATTCAGCCGAAGAAGCACAAGCGATTACTCGCGGTGGGTTAGTGCGTTTGTATCGCATTGCTGTTAACGAGCAAACAAAACACCTAGTAAGATCGCTGCCAAGTTTTAGGCAAGCAGAGCTATTATATGGCGGCTTAGGTACGGCTCAAGAATTACGTGAGCAGGTATTCGACCAAGCCACCCAACTGGTGTTTTTACCAGCCAGCTTAGCTATTAATGCACGACCAAGTAACGAAGCAGAATTTAAAGCGTCATTAGAGCAGCGTGGCGAATATGCTCAAGCTGTAGAGCAGGTGCTCACGTTAAGTGCTGAGTTACTTAAACGTCATCACACGATAAGAAAAGCATTAAAAGGGCAGTTAAACTTAGCCTGGGCTAATGTGTATCAGGACATAGGTGGGCAGTTAGATCGTTTTATGCATAAACATTTTATAGCCCAAAGCCAGTGGCATCAGCTCGAGCAAATGCCACGCTACCTTAAAGCCATTGAAGCACGGCTAGACCGATTTAAAAGCCAGTTGCCCAAAGAAAATGCCGCAGTACAAGAATTGCGTGGCTGGCAGCAAAAAATAGAGACAGCCAAAACCCAATGTCTGCCACATACCACTCAATACAAGGCACTAAATGAGTTTGTATGGTCGATAGAAGAATACCGGGTTTCATTATTCGCCCAACAGTTGGGCACTCAAAAACCAATTTCGGCTAAGCGCTTGCAAAAAATGTGGGATGCTATTGGGTTGTAAATAGCCTCTTTTTAAGTAGAGCATTAACGCCTACTAATTAGTACTAATATTACTTTAACTGTAAGTTCAGTAATTTATTCTCCAACCACCTTTGCTTTTATCATATTTGCATTATAATATCGCTTATACGGGAATTAGCCCATGGGCCAAATATGTTGGCCAAACAACCAGGAAGGATAAAGTGCGTTTACTTGCAGAGTTCTTACTCTCGCTTTTAGACAAAGTGCGTATCAAAGCATCTAATAAAATATTGCATAATTGTAGTAAATACAATAAATTTATTTTTTACAATTGACAAAAATGATACCAATTTTATTTTTAATGATTTTAATGATGCTGGCCTTTGGCTCATTTCTGTTCTTGGTATAAATAAATAGTAATCGGCTTGTTAAACCCTATTCGTGGTGTTAAATTTGTTGCACTTAATTAATTATTAGATTAAGTGTTTATAATGAGAAATTAAAAAATTGAGAAAAGACGTACCAAGTTAGCTAAGTAATTATTTTCTTTCTCAATTGTTTGTTTTTATAAACAATTAAAAGTATTGCATTATGTTGTTTAACCGATCATTTTTATAATGATTAGAAAGCAGCGTAAAGTAATTGTTTAACTAGCTAGTTAAATCCATATAAATCTTATTGAAAGGGGAATTTCAATGAACAAAACTCTTATCGCTCTTGCGATCGTAGCTGCACTTCCAGTAGCTGCACAAGCTGACGCTACTATTTCTGGTAGCCTTACCACCAAGTACAAGAATACTGGTGCTATCGACACTGACTCTCGTTTGTCTGTTGCTTCTTCTGAAGTATTGGCTAACGGCATGACAGCAACTGCTGGTTTCTCTATCACAGCTGATACCGATGATGATACTGAGAACTCAGGTACAGCCTCTTTGGCTGGTGACTTCGGTACATTAACTGCTGGTTCTATCGATGCCGATGGCGCCTTCCAAGCTGGTGATGTTGCTGGTGTTGTAGCTGATACTACTGAAAGCACTGATGGCACTGCTTCTTCTGTATATGGCATCCATTATGCTGGTACTGCAGCTGGACTTTCAGTTGCAGTTCAGGTGAACGCTAACACTAATGCTGCTGGTGTTGGTGTTGTTGCCCCAGTAGTTCTAAATGCTGCTACTGCTACCCCTGCTTCTGCTGGTTCTGCTGCACCAGTTCGTAGCACACAGATGTCTGCTACTTATGAGTTTAACGGTCTAACAGCTGGTTATTCTTATGCCTCTGCTGCTGCTGCTAATGCGTCTACAGGTGCTGATGCTACTACTCCTTTACTTTCTGGACACGATGGTGTTCATAAAGCACAAACTGTGTTTGGTGTGACTTATGCTTTCGGTGATTTAGCTGTAAGTGCTGGTAAGTCTTCTGCTGCTGCTGAAGCTCTTGTTTCTGCAACTTACACTATAGCTATGGACGCATTGACTGTTGTTGCTCAAATGGACAACTCTCCATCTGGTGACTACCAAATCAACATGAGCTACGCGCTAGGAAACGGTCTATCTTTATCTTCTGAAATTGATAAAGGTATGCAAACTACTATGGTAGCTTCTTACACAGCTGGTGATATGGCAGCTATGGTAGCTAAGACTGACGATGGCACTACTGATGCTTCTGTTACTCTTGACTACGGCAATGCAGACCTAACTATTGGTCGTGTTGGTGCTCGTACAGGTGCTTCATTCACAAGCGGCGTTACTCGCGCTGCTGCTGTTGAATACACACACGTGACTTACAAAGTAGCATTCTAATTTAATTAGAAGCTAACTATTAAGTTATAAAGGCTCCTTCGGGAGTCTTTTTTTGCCTTTTAAAAACTAATTCAAGTAAAATTAGCCGGTCATCTACACAGGACTAATTTTGTCATGCCAAATATCAATCAAACATTGCAGCAAGCCATTGTGTTACATCAACAAGGTAAACTACCTGCAGCTGCCCAGCTATATCAACAAATATTAGCCATTGATAACAAGCAATCAGACGCACACAACCTTTTAGGTGCGGTCTATGTGGCCTCAAAAAATTATAAACTAGCTGAAAAGCATTTATTAAAAGCCACTAAATATGCAAGTAACTATGCGCCTGCTCATTATAACTTAGGTAAGGCTTACCTAGATCAGCACAAATGTCATCTGGCACTTACTGCCTTTTCTAAGGCGGTCAAGTTGCAGCCAGATTACGCGGATGCATTGTTTCTATTAGCAAACACCAGGGTTCAGCTTGGGGCTGTAGTAGAAGCTAAGCCTGGGTACGAGTTAGTCATTAAACTTACACCAGATAACTTTGAGGCCCATAATAATTTGGGTAGTGCATTACAGGAATTAGGAAGTACAAAAGCCTCTATACCGCACCATAAGCGTGCTATCGCCTTGAAACTTGACTTTGAATTAGCCTACCGCAATTTAGGCTATGCTTTGGTTAAGCTGGAGCGGCATGAGGAGGCGCTTGAGGTATATCAAACCTGCCTTAAGTATTGCACCAGTGCTAGGTTGTATCAGTTTATGGGTACTACTTTACAGCAACTGGGGCGGATGAATGACGCACGTCAAGCCTACTTAAAAGCCATTGAGGTTGACCCTGCAATGGGTTCTGCTTATCGCCATGTGGCTGAAATAACTAAGTTAGATAACACTGATGGTATTGATGTTATTGATATAGTGAAGGCTGGTTTTGAAGTGCCTCATCTGGATGAAAACGCCATCATGCACTTATCTTTTGCCAAGGCTAAGGTTAATGATGGGCTAAAAGATTACCCAGAGGCATTTGCAGCCTATAAGCAAGGTAATGACATTAAGAGAAAAGAGAATAAGTACAATAAAAGTGACAGTAACGGGCTATTTAGGCATCTCAAGTCAACCTATAATGAAGAGTTCTTATCAAACACCTCTAATAGTGGTTTAGAAGAAAATAAACCGATCTTTATATTAGGCATGCCGCGATCAGGCACTACCTTGGTGGAGCAAATTATATCTAGCCACTCCAGTGTCACTGGGGCGGGTGAATTAAGTTATATGGCAGACCAGGCTAAACAGTTTAAAGGGGGTGTATTAGCCTTCCATAAGCGTTTTACAGGTATGGATCAGGCTAAGTGGCAAGAAGTTGCTCAGGCGTACTTAATTGGCCTTAACAGTTATGACGAGGGCAAGGCCCACATAACTGATAAAATGCCTCATAACTTCCTTAACATAGGCATGATTAGCAAATTGCTACCTAATGCCAAGATCATTCACTGCAAGCGCAACCCTGTGGCTAACTGCCTGTCTATTTATAAGGCTTACTTTGGTGGTAAAAACTCTCACCCTTATGCTTATCACTTACAAGACTTGGCCCATTACCATAATCTTTATGAAGGCCTTATGGCCCATTGGCGTAAGGTGCTGCCTGGGCGCTTTTATGAGGTGTCTTATGAGCAATTGACCTCAAATCAAGAACAAGAGAGTCGAAATTTAATTGAATACTGTGGATTGGAATGGCAGGATGCCTGCTTAGACTTTTATAAAACAGACCGTAAAGTAAAGACTGCTAGTGCCTTCCAGGTGCGCCAGCCTATGCACAATCAATCGGTAGATTTGTGGAAGCGTTATGGCGAGGCGTTACAACCTTTATTGGACGATCTGTATATTCCACCGGAATATCAATAGGCTAATATGTCATGTTGAGAGTTTTAGGGCATCTAACATTTGTTAGCTGCCCTAAAACGACTGTTTAGGCTGGTCAGATACCCTATAAACGATAGCAATTAGTGTTGGCTAAGGCATAAGTTTTAAGGTTTCTTTTTGCCAAACGGCATGTTGCCATCACCCCAAATGCTAGCAGCATTGGTTTGTGCTTGGCGTTCTTGTGCGGCTTCTTTTTTACTGAGTACAGCCGCTTTCTTTGGTTTTGCTTTAACCGTTTGCTTGGCAGCACTTACAGTGTCGCGGTGTTCTTTGGCCTCTAAACCTCTAACCACTAGGCGCTCTAAGGGTTTGCCCTGGGCTTTTTCTACGCTTAACAATAATCCACGTTCGGTGATATTGACCAAGTTGATGGCTTTGCCCTGTGCACCTGCACGGCCGGTGCGGCCGGTGCGGTGCAGGTAATCATCTAAATTACGAGCCATGTCAAAGTTAATGACTAGCTCAACACCGTCTATGTCTAGCCCTCTTGCGGCCACTTCTGTGGCTACTAGGGTGTTGAAGCTGTGCTGGCGGTATTGGCGTGTAATGTCGTTGCGTAAGTCTTGTGGTAGCTCTCCATGAAGGGCTACGGCATTAACACTATGACTTTTTAAAAAGTTAGCTAGGTCTTCACTTAGTTTACGGCTGTTACAAAATATAAGGTGCTTCTTTGCGGGTTCATGGGCTAGTAGCCACGATAATACGCGTTTTTTGTGTTCAATATCATCACACACTACAACCACTTGCTTAATGTTGTCTTGTACTTGTGTTGCATCATTAAGGCGTATGTCTACTGGTTTTTGCAGTAATACTTGAGCCATTTCTTGAACTTTTGGGCTGTGCAAGGTAGCAGAATAAAATAATGTTTGCCGTTTAGGGTTGCAAGCTTCAGCGATGGTTTCTACATCTTCACAAAAACCTAGCTCTAACATACGGTCGGCTTCGTCAATCACCAAAAGTTCTAAATGTTTTGTGTCAGTTTGGTTTTTGCGTTGGTGCTCCATAAAGCGGCCAGGTGTTGCAATCACTAAATCTGGATTCTTACGCAATAGGGCCTGTTGATAATGATAGTCTTCGCCACCCAATATTAACGCTGCTTGCAATTTTGTGCCTTTAATCAACTTATTAGTAAGGCTAAGTACCTGATGAGCCAGTTCTCTGGTGGGCACTAAAATTAAGCAGCGCGTACTAAAACCTACAGCTTTGGTATTGAGTATTTTATTCAGCGCTGGAATGACGTAGGCCAAGGTTTTACCACTGCCAGTGTCGGCGCTCATCAATAAATCTTTACCTGCAAGGGCAACAGGAAGCGCATGACACTGGGCTTGAGTTGCTTGCTTAAAGCCTTGTTGGGCTATGTTGATTTTTAAGCGCGGGTTGTAGGCTTGATCGGCAAAGCAAATTGATTGAACTGGGGTGGGTGTTGCTGGGGTGGCTGTAGTCACGGAGGCTCCTTAAGTGAGAAGATATTTTAGCACCTCTTTGTAGTCATTACGAGGCGCCAGAAGGGTATAAGGAAGGGTTCCGGTGATTACTTTCTTCGTAATGTAGATCGGTGT
>CAJXEN010000042.1 GCA_913052465.1 uncultured Oceanospirillaceae bacterium | reverse complement strand
TCATCCACATGCTGTGGAAGAAGGCTTTACGGGTATTTGATAGTGGCTGATTTTTCTGACCTGGCCGCTGCACAAGCATGGGCTGCACAAGATCCGTATGTAGCCGCAGGAGTTTACAGTGAAGTGACGGTTAAGCCGTTTAAAAAAGTTCTGCCATTATAAGGATAAATATATGAAACAACTATTAACAGCCCTATTAACTACAGTAGCCCTAAGCCTAAGTTTTACCGCATGGGCACAAAATCCTCAAGTTGAGTTAGATACAGTTCACGGTAGTATTATTATTGAGCTAGATGTACAAGCTGCGCCTATTAGTGTGAAGAATTTTTTAAAATACGTGGATCGTGGTTATTATACAGCCACCCTTTTTCATCGGGTGATCCCAGGCTTCATGGTTCAAGGTGGTGGCTTTGGTTCTAACGAAAAATCAAAACAAGGCACCATGGACCCTATTGTTAATGAAGCCAGCAATGGTTTGTCTAACTTACGTGGCACCGTTGCGATGGCCCGCACTAGCAGCCCTGATAGTGCCACAGCACAGTTTTTTATTAATCACCAAGATAACCCATTCCTAGATAAAAGTGCTTCCAGTGCAGGCTATGCTGTATTTGGAAAAGTGATTAAGGGCATGGACGTTGTTGATCAAATTACTCAAGTACCAACTAAAACCAAAGGGATGTATCGTGATTGGCCTGCTGAGAAAATCCACCTCTACCAAGCTTATAACCTTAATAAATAACCACTAAATATGAAAGTCAGCCATACTAAGAAGGCATTTTTTGATCCTCAAAGTTTGGCTGTCACTGCTGATGTTGAGGCAGCCCAAATTGCCCAACTTCAGCAAACATCCCTGCAAGTAGACCAGCGCTTTAAAGATCTTAAAGTTATTTTTTCAGCACATTTACCCGCCCACCCTAGCATGGTCCTACCGGGACCTTCACTAACAAGTGTTTCACCATCGAAAGCTTTAGAGCCTGCAGTAGAGGTGTTAGATCATATATTTGGTGCAGGCTTAGATTTTCTGGTCACTTGGCAACTGTGGTCGCAGGCTAGTCAGTACCACTGTAAAATCCCGCCACTGCGTTACTTTGCTATTTGTGAGCAACCTCTGCAACTAAAAGACCTTAAGCAGTTACATCTAAAGTGGCCACAATTAAAAGGCTTAACCCATCAGCTTCAGGGCCAATACCCAGAAGCGATGAAAGGCTTTCATGAACTCGATTTTGGCAGTGTAAAGTTAATTATGGTGCAGGCGGGGTCTGAGCATGCCTTAGCCCAAGTTCAGGGCAATTTTGATGTCCATCTTAATGGTTTAGGGCGTAAGCCCAGCACAGCTTATACACCGCCATGGCAGCGCCCAACTATGAGCGTTGCACAACACAGTAAAGTAGCTATCATTGGTGCTGGCATCAGTGGTGTAGCTACTGCGTACAGTTTATCTCAGCGGGGTTTTGATGTAACCCTAATAGACCAGGGCTCTGAGCTAGCCATTGAAGCTTCGGGTAATCGACAAGCCATGCTGTATGCCAAGTTACCAGACAACGCCACCATTGCTGGGCAGTTTCATCAGCAAGGCCTTCAGCACAGTATGGGGCTGCTTAAGCGCAGTTTAAGTACAGAATATTGGCAAGCCTGTGGTTTGTTGCAGTTAGCCACTAATGCTAAGCAAGTGTCTCAAATGCAGGCAGTGATTAAACGTCAGTATCCAATATCTTGGTTGCAATGGTTGGATCAAGCTGCAGCAGAACAGTTGGCCCAATCGCCACTAAGTGCCGGTGGTTTATATTTTCCTAATAGTGGTTGGGTGTCATCTGCCCACTGGTGCAAGGCGTTGTACACAAAAAGTGGTGCAGGTTTATGGCTCGATACTAAAGTAGAATCGTTACAACAAAACCAAAATGAAAGTTGGCAAGTTAAGCTCAGTGGCCGATGCACAGGCTTGTATAAGTTTGATGCGGTAGTGGTTGCCAATGCCAACAGTGCTCAGGATTTATTACCCGGCCAAGCTATACCGTTAAAGTCGATCCGTGGCCAAGTAAGTTATGTTGAAACCTGTGCAAAAACGAGTGCAGAAATCAACACTGTGGCAGTGCAAAGCCCAGCACTTGTGGTGTGCGCAACAGGTTATGTTACACCAGCCCAAGCAGGTGTATTGGCAGTGGGAGCTAGCTATAATTTGCATACGGTTGATACGCAATTATCAAACCAAGATCACCTGGATAATGTGGGTCGGTTAAGTGAAGTTTTACCCACAAGCAAAGGGCTTGGGCTAGATTCCATCGTAGGAGGCAGAGTAGGGTTTAGGGCAGTGACACCTGATTATCTGCCTTTGGTGGGCCAGTTGGCTGATGAGCCTAAAATGTTAGACCAGTTTGCTAAATTACGTCAAGACGCTAACTATAAATTCACTAATGACATGCCTTATTTAAAGGGGCTGTATATTAATGCTGGCCATGGCTCTAAGGGTTTAATTAGTGCACCTTTAAGTGCCGAGATATTGGCCTGCCAGATGGCTAATCAAAGCCTGCCTGTGGCACAATGTGTGGCTTGGAGTTTAGACCCCAACCGCTTTATAATTCGAGACTTAATTCGCCGCAAACGTTAACCGAGATCCATACAGTGAACCCAACTAAGATTAAACTTCATAAAAGTAGTAACACTCTAGAGCTATGCTATGCGGAAAGTACAGGTGACGTTAGCTATACCTTATCTGCAGAATATTTGCGCATTTCGTCACCCAGTGCAGAAGTGCGCGGCCACAGCCCCGATCAAGCAGTACTTCAGGTAGGTAAGAGTAAAGTGAAGCTGGTAGGCCTAGAGGGTGTGGGTCATTATGCTGTTAAATTAGAATTTGATGATGGTCATGATTCTGGCTTATACACTTGGAATTACTTGCATGACCTTAGCGTCAATGAACAAAAACACTGGGATGCTTATTTACAGAAATTAGATTCATCTAAGCAAAGCCGAGACCCACACACCAGTATAGTTCAGTTTGTTTAGCGGGTGATGACTAGGCATACATGGCCATCTTGCACGTAGCATTCTGTCATCTCGAACGAAGTTGAGAGATCTAGACCGTTAGGCTTAGCTTAGAGTGACAAGTTATCAAAATTTATCTGACAACGAATAACTCACATTATAAAGCAAGGAATAGCTTAATGAATTGTCCAAAATGTAACGCATTTTTTAGCCGGCAACAACTTTTTCTAACGTTGAAAACATACCGTTGTAAGGCTTGTGATTGTAAGCTTACAGTTAAGGTTACAATATGGAGGTTGCTGTGGCATTACGTGATGATTGTTGTCGTATTTTCGGTCATTTTAGGGATGCTACAAGCTTCGGGAATGTGGGCGGATTTAGGGGTGCCTCAAGCTGTTCAGACTGCTGTGTTGTTTACTTTAACTTTCTATACATCAGCTAAGGTTCAAGAGGTCGTCGAGTAAGGGATAAAAACCGAGACCCACATGCTAGTGTGGGCCGGATTTTAAAACCGTATGCTTCGGCTACTGTCACTCGAACGCAGTTGAGAGATCTAAGACCCTTCGGCTGCGCTCAGGGTGACATAAATGAGCATATGCTTAAGGTGACATAGTTATAGCGAGCTAGATAATCACTAAGTGATTAGGGAGCTCGTTTTTATCATGGGTAGCCGGCACATGTTCAGCGAGCAAATCGCCACAGGCCTTAATAGCTTCTATAAGACCAGACTCGGTATTATTGGCTTTTATTTGTGCTAACAGCTGATTCAAAATGTTATCCCAAGCATCATCAGGTACTAAGTTATTGATGCCCCTGTCGGCTAGTATTTCTGCATAACGCTCAGCTTCTGAGACAAAAATAAGCACGCCTGTTTCGCCTTGAGTGTGGTGCAGGCCTTGGGCTAAAAATTGCTCTTTTGCTACTAACGCTGCTCTGGCGAACCTAACACGTTTTGGCACCAGTAGGTGTTTAAGAGGCCGCCAGCGAAATACAAAAGCCAAGGCAATAAACTCAATTAACTGAATCCAAAGTATGTCTGTTTGGTTTAACCATAGGTTGGTTTGAAATAGCACTGCAGGGGTGACTAAACTGATTAAAGCAGCCCACATGGTAGGGATAAAATAGTAGTCATCACTTTCGCCTGCCAAAACTGTTACTAACTCTGCGTCAGTGTTCTTTTCTGCTAGCTCTATGGCTTGCTGCACTTTGGTTTGTTGTTGCTTGTTAATTAATGTCATGGTTACCATCCTCCAGATGCGCCGCCGCCACCAAATCCGCCGCCACCGCCGGAAAATCCACCAAAACCGCCGCCACCTGAGCGTCGACCACCAGAACCACCACCTAATATCATTAACGGTAGCAACCAAAGGCTGCTTCTGCCTCTACGTCCACCAATACGACCCATACCGGCAAAAGCCATAAATATAAACATAAAAATAAGGCTAGGTAGGCCTGAACCGTTGCCTGTTTTTTTACGCTTAGCTACAGGAGCAATCACTTCGCCTCCAAGAGCAGCCACTATGGCTTGAGTACCTACTAAGAGGCCACCACTAAAGTCACCTGTTTTAAAACGCGGTAAAATATACTGTTGAATAATTGTGGCGCTCACAGCATCAGTCATTACCCCTTCTAAGCCATAACCTACTTCAATACGAACTTTGCGTTCGGCCTGCGCCAAGATAAGCACAATGCCGTTGTTTTGTTCTTTTTGGCCCACGCCCCAAGCACGGCCCATGTCTACACCAGCCTGTTCAATGCTGTAACCCTGCAAATCTTTAAGGGTGACTACAATGACCTGATTACTAGAAGCTTTTTCATGGCCAGCTAGTAGTTGGTTGATCTGTTGTTTGGATGTGGCGTCAATTAAGTTGGCTTGGTCTAAAACACGGGTTTTAAGCTCTGGCACTTCAAAGGCAGCAAAGCTAGGTAGTGCTAATGCTAACAAGCATAGTCCCATAAAGCTCGCTAACAACCACTGAGGTGTTCTATTAACCGCTACTTGCTGAGTTATTGGCGTCATTAGAAACTAACCTTAGGCGCTGTTGCTGCATCTTGAGTGGTTGCAGTGTAGGCCTCACGGAGCTTAAGGTCACTGTAAAGGAATCCGTGCCATAGCTTGCCAGGGAAGGTACGGATTTCTGTGTTAAAGCGCTCTGTGGCTCCAATATAGTCCCTACGTGCCACACTAATGCGGTTTTCTGTGCCTTCAAGTTGCGACTGTAATGCTAAAAAGTTTTGGTTGGCTTTCAAATCTGGGTAACGCTCACTGACTACTAATAGACGTTTAAGGGCTCCACCCAGTTCACCTTGCGCTTGTTGGAATTGCTGCATAGCTTGAGGGTTGTCAAGCAGGTTTTTACTCACCTGAATGGAGCCCACTTTTGCGCGGGCATTGGTCACTGCCGTTAGCGTGTCTTTTTCGTGTGCTGCGTAACCTTTAACAGTACTGACTAGGTTTGGAATAAGGTCTGCACGGCGTTGATACTGATTTTCTACCTGAGACCAAGCCGACTTCACTTGCTCGTCATAGGTAGGAATGTTATTGACGCCACAGGCGCTTAGGGTAAGGCTGGCAATCACTAAGGTAAGTGCATAGCCCCAACGTTTAATAAACAACATAGTCTGTTTCCAATTTAATTGAACAAATGTCAACTGAAGTCTAATAATAGGGGTCATTGTTGAATTTTCAAGAAAGTAGGAGTGATTATTTTAGTTTGGGTGCAACCCAATCACTCGGCCAGAACCAGCATCACCCTGATATAAACCAAAACGTCCGTTTTTTCTTTCTTTGGCATGTCGTACTAGCATCGTTTTTATAGTGGGGTAAGCCAATTGGTTTAAAGGCAATGTCTGTTCAGTAAACCACGCTACAGCTGCAGATTCTGGGCCTGCTTTTTGAGTTTGTCGGAGAAACTGCGCGCGGTAAATAATATACACCTGATGCATGTGCTGCACATTAAACACGGAGTAAAGCCCTTGTATTTCTACCTCCATGCCCGTCTCTTCTAACGCTTCCCTTTGGGCTGCGATTTCTGTGCTTTCGCCCACTTCCAGGTAACCTGCAGCAATCGTCCAAGTGTTTTTTTGTGGCTCAATAGCACGTAAGCATAAGGCAATTTTATCATCTTGCTCTATAATGCAACCACAAATAATGGTTGGGTTATTGTAGTGCACATGGGCACATTGGACACATACTAAACGGCTATGAGTATCCCCTATAGGCAGCTCGCTTTGTAATTTACTTGAGCCACACGGGCTGCAGTAATTCATATTAAGGCTGTCTGATCTGCTGCAGGGCAATGTGGCCAGCGGCGCGAACATGGGCAACACAGGCTTTTCTTGCTGCTTCGCCATCACGTTTTGCAATGGCTTGCATGATGACCTGCATTTCAGTGAGGCTGTCTTTCCAACGGCCTGGTTGAGCTATAGTGCTGGCTCGTAATACCATGATGCGGGCTAAAAGACGGTTGAGGCTAGTGTCGAGTTCGGCATTGCCGCTGCCTTCTAGTAACTGTTCGTAAAAATCTTTGGTACAGGCTAAAATCTCACTCACTTCACAAAGATCAAATGCATTTTTTAAGGCATCGGTAGTGTCTTGTAGTAAGTTAATTTGTTCGTCGCTAGCACGATCACAAAAAAGCTCACCTGCTAAACCCTCCAGAGACGCGCGGAGTTCATAGATGTTCTTAACATCTTGTGCGTTAAGCACCGTAACACTTGGACCTCGTTGGCCAGCGTACTGCACCAAGCCTTCAGACTCTAAGTAACGCAATGCTTCTCGCACAGAAGTGCGGCTTACATCCAGCACCTTACACAATTCTCTTTCTACCAAGCGTTGGCCAGGCTTAAGCTGAGTACTGACAATGGCGTCGCGTAACTTATCAACCACTATTTGACGCAGAGTAATAGTATTACGAGTTACCTTAAGGCTGGAGAGGTCTGTGAGCATAAGTTAAGACTCTGCAGCCATTTCTGCTAGCACTTCACGTGCACAACGAAACGCGTCAATGGCCCCAGGTACGCCACAATAAATTGCACTTTGTAGTAGTACTTCACGGATTTCATCCTGGCTGCAGCCATTGTTAAAGGCCCCACGAATATGAAGTTTGAGTTCATGGGGGCGGTTGAGCGCTGTAATCATACCTAGGTTTATCAAGCTACGAGTTTTACGGGGTAATCCATCACGATTCCAAATGCTGTCCCAGCAGTACTCGGTCACAAGTTCTTGCAAGGGCCAGGTAAAATCATCTGCTGCCGCAATGGATGCGTCAACGTAGGCATCACCCAACACAGCTTTGCGAGTTTTTAGGCCAGCTTCAAATTTTTCTGACCGGTGTTTTGAGTCTGACATCAGTTAATCCTCGTTTAATAGCATGAGGGTTTATTACAACCCACCCATCAACATGTATTTAATTTCTAGGAAGTCTTCAATGCCGTAGTGTGAACCTTCACGGCCCATGCCCGATTCTTTTACGCCACCAAAAGGTGCTAGTTCAGTAGAAATTATGCCCTCGTTGATGCCGACAATACCATACTCTAAACCTTCGCCAACGCGCCATACCCGGCCTATGTCACGGGTGTAGAAATAAGCCGCTAAACCAAACTCGGTGTCATTAGCCATAGCAACGGCTTGGGCTTCATCCTTAAACTTAAAAATAGGTGCTAAAGGCCCAAACGTTTCTTCTGTGGCCACTTTCATGTCTGTGGTGGCGTTACCAATAATGGTAGGGGTAAAGAAGCTACCACCCATGGCATGGCTTTCACCACCGCAGATAAGGGTGCCACCTTTGCTTAGGGCATCATTGATGTGATCTTTTACTTTATCGATGGCACTTTGGTTGATCATGGGGCCTTGGGTTACCCCTTCGTCCATGCCATTACCCACTTGTAGCTCGGCTACCTTGGCAGCAAATTTGGCAGTAAAGGCATCGTACACACCTTCTTGCACAATAAAGCGGTTAACACAGACACAGGTTTGGCCTGCATTGCGGTATTTGCCAGCGATGGCCCCAGCTACTGCAGCATCAAGGTCGGCATCATCAAAGACGATAAACGGGGCATTACCACCTAGCTCTAAAGACACTTTCTTTAGGGTTGTAGCACATTGTTGCATTAACAATTTGCCTACAGGAGTTGATCCAGTAAAGGTGAGTTTGCGTACTGTGGGGTTACTGGTGAGTTCTGCACCGATAGGGCGAGATTGACCAGTAATAACGTTGAACACCCCAGCTGGAATGCCCGCTTCCTCTGCCAATACTGCTAGGGCTAAGGCAGAAAATGGTGTCTCTGACGCTGGGCGTACTACAAAGCCACAGCCTGCAGCCAATGCTGGGCCACATTTACGAGTAATCATCGCTGCTGGAAAGTTCCAAGGCGTGATAGCTGCAACTACGCCAATAGGTTCCTTAGTCACAATGATGCGAGCATCAGCCTTATGGGTAGGAATAATATCGCCATAAGTACGCTTTCCTTCTTCGGCAAACCATTCAATAAAGCTGGCAGCGTAAGCAATTTCGCCTTTGGATTCGTTTAAAGGCTTACCTTGCTCTAAGGTCATTATTTTACCCAGGTCATCTTGGTTAGCCATAATGAGGTCAAACCAACGGCGCAGAATTACCGCACGTTGCTTGGCTGTTTGTTTGCGCCAACTAATCATCGCCACTCGAGCTGCTTCGATGGCCCGAGCGGCTTCCACAGCATTCATGTCTGGAACGTGGCCTACCACTTCACCATTGGCAGGGTTGGTTACTTCAATCGTAGCGCCAGAGTCGGCATCTAACCAGGTACCATTAATATAAGCTTGTTGACGAAATAGTGAGGAGTTGGTTAGTTGCATGGTATAAATCCTATAAATAGTGGTGAGTAATGGAAGCAGTGTGGTTTATTTTATATCAAATCGTTCAAAATATTAAACGCAATGATGCTTTATTTAGATGAATGTTCAAACGAGTGTTTTTATTAAAGTAGTTAAATGGGTCATTTAGCGCATCACAAAAGGATCGGCTATAGGCTCACTAGAGGTATTGATCCATACTGTTTTTAGCTGGGTGTAATCTTTTACGCCATCTATGCCACTTTCACGGCCATAACCACTGGCCTTAAAGCCGCCTATAGCGCCCATAGGCGAGACAGCTCGATAGGTATTAACCCATATGATACCAGCTTGCACGGCTTTACTCATGCGATGAACCCGGCCATTATCACGAGTCCAGATGCCGGCTGCTAACCCAAATTCACTGTCGTTAGCTAATGCTAATGCATGTGCTTCATCTGTAAAACGCATAATACTGGCCACTGGACCAAACACTTCTTCTTGCATGATGCTACATTGATTGCTGTCAACTGCCAATATAGTTGGTTGATAATACCAACCATCACCAGTTACCGCGGCTCGTTTGCCTCCATAAATTAATGTGGCACCTTGTGCTTGAGCTGCAGCGACCATGCGTTCAACTAACGCCAGTTGAGCTTGAGTGGCCATAGGTCCCATTTCTGAACTAGGATCCATTGGGTCGCCAATAACAACAGTTTGTGCTCGTGCTTTAAGAGCCTCTAAAAACTCATGGTAGACCGATTCTTGGACTAGCAATCGACTGCCTGCTACACAACTTTGGCCGCTGGCAGCAAAAATGCCAGCAATCACTCCGTTCACTGCGCTGCCGATGTCGGCGTCTTCAAAGATTATATTAGGAGATTTTCCACCTAGCTCTAGGCTTAGCTGGGCTAAGTTTTCTGCACTATTTTTAACTACTGCCTTTGCACCTTGTGAACCACCAGTAAAAGCAATGCGGCGAACTAGGTGGTGTTTAGTTAAGGCAGAACCTGTATCAGCACCAAAGCCTGTAACCACGTTTACTACACCGTCTGGGAACCCTGCTTCTTTAACGAGATGCATCAATTCTATAATAGTGGCGCTGGCATGTTCAGACGGTTTAAGGACCACGGTATTACCTGCTGCCAAGGCAGGTGCTAACTTAACTGCGGTTAAGTACATGGGAGAATTCCACGGGATAATAGCAGCAACAACACCTAATGGTTCATGGGTGGTGTAGGCAAACATATCTACCTTGTCTAACGGCAGAGTTTGGCCTTCAAGCTTGTCGGCTTGGCCAGCGTAGTAATAGAAAAATTCTGGCATGTAGCCAATTTGGCCCATGGTTTCTCGAATAAGTTTACCATTATCATTGGTTTCTAATTGGGCTAGGCGTTCTTTATTAGCCGCAATTAAATCGCCCAGTTTGCGTAACAGCTTACCTCTAGCAGTAGCGTGTAAATTGCGCCAAGCTGGATTTTCAAAAGCATTCTGTGCTGCCTGAACAGCAGCATCTACATCGGCTTCTTGAGAACGTGGAAAACTAGCCCATGGTTCTGCGTTGGCAGGGTTTAAGCTGTCAAATCGGGCGCCACTTTGGGCATCAACCCACTGACCATTAATGAACATTTGATATTGGCTAAGGGCCATGGGATGCTCCTCTTGTACTTCAGTAACTTGGCTAGTTAATTTAAGGCTATTACTACTAATTAGCGTTAATAAACTGCCGCAATAATTCGTTTACTTCGCAGGCTTTCTCTACTGGCATCATATGCCTAGCATTAGGTAAAATTACCACCTTCGCACTAACTATCTTTGCTGCTAAGGCATGGCTCATGGCTGGGGTAGAACCGGGGTCTAGTTCGCCGGTGGTAATTAATGTGGGACAAGTAATGTTACCCAGAGTACCTTTTACAGCATTATCATTTTCGCCAAATAAGCGATAACAACTGATATAGCTAGCACCATGGTTAGCTAATACTTTGGCCTTTAAATGGGCTATGTAATGGCTATTTTTTTGAGTATATAGGGGGCTAAACCAGCGTGTTAGGGCCTGATCTATATTGGCACTAGGGCCATATTGCTCTACTTCAGTCAATCTTTTAAAAATGGCTTGGCGTGATAATTCATTTCGATCAAAGACTGAGTTCATAATGGTGAGGCTTTGTAGTCGATGGTTGTGTAGCGTGGCAAAAACACGGGCTACCAGCCCCCCTAAAGAAAAACCGATCAAATGAACCTGTTCAAGCTGTATATGATCTAGTAAACCCAATAGTTGGTGGGCTAGGGTGTCTAGGCTAATGTCATTGGGCGCATTGGGGCTTAGTCCGTGGCCCAGCATGTCATAGGTGATGATGTGTTGGTCAATTTTAAAGTCAGCTACCTGATTTTTCCATAGGCTTAAGTCTAAACCTACACCATGGATAAATACCATCGCACTTTTGCCGATTTGTGGCTTACCGAACACCTGATAATGGGTTCCTTGTGGGCAAAAAAAGCTCATTAAGTTTTTGCAGCAGCTTTTTGGGCTGCAATTTCTTCCATATCCATATATCGATTACCTATGCGAGGATGAGCACGGCCGCCATCTGAACCTCCTAAAACAACGATGATTTCATTAGCTGCTGGGGCATCTTCAATGTGCATTTCTAAAGTGATGTAGTGGGAGCGAAAGCCGGCATTATCTTTATGCATCATGGGGATCTGGATAGAGGTGCCAGCTGGCCCACGTTTATTTGTGAAGCTTAAAAAACTTTTGGCATTAACAGCGTCACGGTAATGGTTGCCAAAACGCAGGGTATGAATAATGCCGGAGGCATGCTCAATTTCACCATCTAAGCCAATGATGGCAGCTTTACCATAGGCTTCAATGGCGTCCCCAGAAGGGAAGTGAGCCAGCATAGTGGCAACCATTTCTTCACCCAGTTCTGAACAACCTGCGCTAATTTCTGGACGCAGGTTCTCAACAAAACCTTGGCCTGCCCATGGGTTTTTAATAATGTAAGCCACACCCACCATTTTAATCGGTGTAGCGGCTGCTTTACCGCCTTCAACACGAATTTCTTCAATGGTGGTAACGACCTTACGTACTTCAAAATGCATGATTTATTCCTGATTAATGTGGGCTATTGCTGTTCAATAAACTGAGCCATAACTGTTAGTCAAAGTTAGGCATAACCTTATCAATAAATAACTGGAGAGATTTTTTCTTTTCAATATGAGGTAAGCCGTTATCGCTCCAAAAACTAAATTGGGTAATACCAAGTGACTCATAGTGCTTGATCCGCTTGGTGACTTGTGTGGGTGTGCCTATGAGGAGGTTTGTATGCAGGTCATCTAAACCAAAACCTGAAAGTTCATCCATTTGTGTATCGGTTAAGGGTTTTACAAAACCATTAACGGGCTCTTGGTCATTTTTAAACCAAGCATAAAAATAGGCGTACCAATCACGTAGCGCCTGAGCACCCTTGCTCCAATCTTCATCTTCTTCATGTACCCATGTGTGACGTAGGGCGAGTAATTGAGGGGTTGGTTTATCGGGGTTGTTAATACAAGCTTGCTTAAAACGTTCGCAGGCCAGTTCTATGCTTGCATCACCAGCAATAAGTGGTGTTATCATTACGTTACAGTCATTTTTAATCGCATAATCATGAGATTCTTGCTCTCTTGCAGCCACCCACATTGGTGGAAAAGGCTTTTGGGTAGTGCGAGGAATCGCTGTAGAGGTAGGGAACGAATAGTGTTCACCATCGTGAGCATAGTCGCCAGCCCACAATTTTTGTAAAGCTGGAATCATCTCACGCAAGGGCCCACCACCATCTTTGGCAGCCATATTGTCTGTCATACGATCAAATTCAGATTGATAGGCGCCACGAGCAATACCAAAATCTAGCCGGCCATTGCTCATCATGTCAACCAATGCAGCCTCACTGGCAAGGCGAACTGGTTTCCAGAACGGCGCAACAATAGTGCCTAAGCCTAAGCGAATAGTCTTGGTAATAGGAGCAAGGTAGGCCATAAAAGTGAGAGGGTTGGGACAGATGGTGAACTCCATCATGTGATGTTCACCAATCCATACGGTTGCAAACCCTGCTTTCTCTGCCATCAGCGTAAGCTCTACTAATTCGTCAAAAAGCTCTTTATGAGGTTTGGCTGGGTCAGAACGTTCCATGTCGACGAATAAAGAAAATTTCATAGTAACAACTCCCTAATCTTTACTTTAACTATGCTTAAACCATACTTTAATTCTGCTTCAACTATACTTTACTGAGCCGTAACTGTGTTTTAACTAGGGCTCGAATAGTTAATATTGTGGTCTTTGTATTATGGTATACCATAAAGTGTGAAACGTATTTTTCCACTGAGCTAATAAAATGTCAAGAGCCATTTATAGGTAGATATTGTTTTCGCAATTGTCTAATCTAGCGTCAGGTGCTGTTGTCCAATTTAAAACGTTAAACAGGTGGGTGGTATGTTTCAATCTTTTTTTCCTAATCCCAAGTGGTTTTTTATCTCACTTGTTATATGGGCAAGTATTTGTATTGGGTTTTGGTATGGTTTAGGTGACCAATTAGGAACTTGGTTAGGTTTTGAATTACCACTTGAAGATGCTGAACCGGTGCTTGGTTTAGGCCATTTTATTAGTGCAGACTTTATTTGGTTTTACCTTTACTTTTTTATTACCCTAACCCTTTTTGGTTTGGTATGGATCTGGCTTTCGCCCCATGAATGGCAAATGTGGTCTATTTTCGGTACTGCGCTAATATTGTTCAGTACCTATTTTTCGGTACAAGTTTCTGTGGCGATAAACACTTGGCGCCGGCCCTTTTTTGATAATATTCAAGCGGCATTTTCAGAACAGGGCAGTGTAACGGCAGAAGAACTGTACGACTTGATTATTATTTTTGGTGAAATAGCTTTTTTAGCGGTCATCGTTTTTGTACTCACTCGTTTCTTCGTTAGCCACTATATATTTCGCTGGCGTATGGCGATGAACGAATTTTACGCCTCTAAATGGACCCAGTTAAGACAAGTCGAAGGGGCAGCGCAACGGGTGCAAGAAGACACTATGCGTTTTGCTGGCATCATGGAAGGTTTGGGTGTGTCGTTGGTGGATGCCTTCATGACCTTGGTGGCATTCTTGCCGGTGCTCTGGTCGTTATCGCAATATGTTACAGAATTACCGATTATTGGTAGCATCGCATCACCTTTATTTTATGCAGCTATTTTTTGGTCTATTTTTGGCACCATGCTGATGGCTGTGGTGGGGATAAAGCTGCCAGGACTGGAGTTTAAGAACCAGCGAGTTGAAGCAGCTTATCGAAAGGAGTTGGTATACGGTGAAGACCACGAGGACAGAGCACTACCGTTAACCTTATCGGAACTTTTTGGCAATGTACGCAAAAACTACTTCCGGCTATATTTCCATTACATGTACTTTAACGTTGCACGTAGTTTTTACCTGCAGGCAGACAATCTTTTTGCTTATATCATCCTTATTCCAACCATAGTTGCAGGCACCATTACCTTTGGTATCTTGCAGCAAATACTAACTGCGTTTGGGCAGGTTAGTAATTCGTTTCAGTATTTAATTAACTCTTGGCCAACAATTGTTGAATTAATTTCTGTATATAAACGTTTACAGTCGTTTGAACGAGTGTTGCATGACAAGCCGCAAGTGCATATGGATCGTCAGTATCAAAAGGGTAGCGATGGGGGTTAACACGAATTGATGTGCATCGGCGAACTGACACTGTGTGTTTAGCCGATGCCACAGCCTTTAAGAATAATGTGTTTAATGCTATTTGCCGCTTGCTGATAAGACGCCTCTGATTGGCTTTGAGTATCAGTTGCAATGAGAATTTGTGGCTCAAAGTCGGCGTAGTACTGGGTGCTGGCCCAGATCATAAAAATCACATGAGCTGGGTCTAGGTCGTCCATTTTTTTTTGAGCTATCCAACAATCAAAAATGCTCATGCGCTGTTTAAACCATAGGCGATAGTCTTGCTGTAAATAGGCACTTAAGTGGGGTGCCCCACTAATCATTTCTTTAGCAAATAAACGCGAGGCGCTAGGATTGGTGCGTGAGAAGTTCATCTTCGCATCAATATAACGGCCTAATACATCGGCAGGATCATCATGGCTAGAAAGCTCGTTAAATACTGTGTCCCAAAGGTTGAGAGTGTTTTCTAGCACTGCACCATAAAGGCCTAGTTTGTTAGAGAAATAATAATGGATATTAGCCTTAGGCACCTGGGCAGACTCGGCTATGCGTTGCATAGTTGCACCGCGAAAACCATGACAGGCAAACTCAGCTTCTGCAGCTTGTAAAATTAAGTCTCGACTCTGCTCCCTAATACGCCCCGGCTTGTATGGCCCCCTTGAAATATGTGTGGTCATGCGGTTCGCCATTAATTGATAGAATGGTAATGTATATTACTTGTAATAGACGGTCAAATGAAAAGTTGACTATATAGACAAGTATTGAGAAGATGGTATTCTATAGAATAAGATTAGACTACTGTTTAGGGTACCTCAAATGCACCTGTTATTAAATCAAACAACTATTGAGATAGTAGATCCAGCAGCAGACACAACCCTTTTGCAGTGGTTAAGAGAGTCTCACCACCTAACAGCCACCAAAGAAGGTTGTGCCGTAGGAGACTGCGGTGCCTGCACAGTTATTGTAGGTCAATTAGAGCCAGCTCTAAAGACAGGTATAGAACCTACTGAGCAAGCTAAGATTGTTTACCACAGTGTGAATGCTTGTATTGCTTTATTGGGCAGCCTCCATGGCTGTCATGTGATTAGCTTAGATATATTACAGAGCCCTAAATTGCACCCTGTGCAACAAGCTATGGTGGATTGCCACTCTAGTCAGTGCGGTTTTTGCAGCCCAGGCTTTGTGATGTCACTGGTGGTTTGGTGGCTTAATACACCAGCAGATGCGTTAGCAACGCCTGAGGCTTTTGCTAAGCACCGTCATGGTGTTGAGTTAGCACTATCTGGTAACTTATGCCGCTGTACTGGTTATCATCCTATCCTTTTGGCGGCTGATCAATTGGCACCGATGGACCGCACAACAGACCCGTTGTTTGATCATGTGGGTGGTTATGATAAGTGTCTTTTTGAGTTGCAAAATATTGTGTATAAAACCAATGATATGGTTACCAGAGCTTATAGGACGCCGACGACTCTTAAAGAATTAGCTTTGGCCTACGAGGTCTCGCCTAGTATACGGCTGGTGGCGGGATCTACAGACTTAGCCTTAGACATTACCCACGGTCTCAAGTCAATTGATCACCTAATAGATATAACTGGTGTGGCCGAGCTCCAGTGTATTGAGCAGCGAGGCAACGAAATTCACATAGGCGCAGGTGTAAGCCTTAGCGCAGTTGAAGCGTTTTGCCAGCAGCCCTTACCAGCCATGAGTGATTTATTGGGCCGTTTTGCTTCCCGCCAAGTACGCAATCGCGCCACCTTGGTAGGTAATATTGCTAACAGTTCCCCTATTGCAGACATGCCGCCATTATTACTAGTGTTGGATGCTAGGTTGATCCTACAGCATGGTTTAAATCAACGCACTATTGCACTAAAAGAGTTTAACTTAGCCTATAAAAAAACAGCGTTAGCTGCCGGTGAATTTATTCACAGTGTGCTTCTGCCATTGCCCTTAAAGGGGCAGCAAGTGTTTGTAGAAAAAGTGAGTAAGCGTGCTGAGGATGATATATCAGCCACGTGTGTGGCGATGAGTATCACCATTGAGCAGGGAGAAATTGCCCAAATCAACATCGCCTGTGGTGGTATGGCGGCTATTCCTAAAATGGCTAGCATTACTCAAAGCCAGTTGTTAGGTCAAACCTTATCATCTGCACTTATTGCTCAGGTACCTGCATGGCTGGCCCAAGATTACCAACCCATTGATGACATGAGAGCCAGTGCTGCTTATCGACAACGGGTGACAGCTAACCTCATTCAAGGTTTTTTAACGGAGGCTATGGCATGAGAAAACTACCTGAAATCGATGATCAAAAAATAAATCCCAAGGACAATGCTAATCCAAGTGTTAAGCCAAATGCTAGCCTAGGCGCCAACCAAAGCATAATGGGCAAGCCCACGCCCCATGAGAGTGCCAAACTGCACCTCACAGGCAAAGCACTATACATAGACGACATAGCGGCGCCACAAGGTTGTTTGCACGCTTATGTGGGCATGACAAATGTGGCGTCTGGGCTACTAAAAAGTCAGAATTTAAGTGCTGTAGTATCAGCAGATGGGGTGGTTGATGTA
>CAJXEN010000041.1 GCA_913052465.1 uncultured Oceanospirillaceae bacterium | reverse complement strand
TAACCCACGTCTGAGTGGCCCAAAGCTCCATAATTCGTTATCTCAAATCTTCCCAGAATTAGAAAATACAAAAATTAGTCACTCTTGGATGGGCTATGTGGCATTTACCTTCGACTCACTTATGCATGTAGGAGCAGAAGATGGCCTTTACTATGCTATGGGCTACTGTGGCTCAGGAATAGGTATGGCTGGGTATCTTGGAATGAGAGTTGGACAACAAGTCCTTGGGCTCGAAGAAGGTAAAACAGCTTTTAATGACATTAAATTTCAAACACGCCCACTATACACGGGAAAACCTTGGTTCCTTGCTCCGTCTCTTATGTATTACCGATTCATAGACAGTTTGAACATTTAGTCCATTGGCCCTCAACTAGAATCTCCTTTAGCTATAAAATCAGGCTCCCCCTGGAGACAGGGATAAGACAGCCGTTTTTGGTTGTTGAATTGTGGACAGTGCCATCGCGCAGCCACCCTAGATCACCGGGGCCATATTCAACTCCGTCATGGTCTCTTAAGTACCCTTTGATAATCAAAAATTCCTCGTCGCCTGCATGTTTATGTGGAACAGTTGCTGCGCCTGGCTCCATTTTATAAATGTAGAAACCACTACCTAAGGGTTTGTTATTATTAAGCTATGCACTTGTAGATGACCGACCTAAGATGAAAAGCGCACGTGAATACAATCGAAGGATCAACATAATTGAGGGCCAGGAAGATGTACAGCTGTTAAAATGGTCAGCGCAAGGTATGCGCTCAAGTGCGTATAATGGTGCAACAATGTCTGATTTAGAGGTGGGAACAGCCGCCTTTCACAATCAGTTGCGCACTACCGTTCCTGTGACATCATTAAATACTCCACCCTCTATCGGTACATTGGCAAAGGTCAATCAACAGATGGTGGAAGAAGATTAACCTAACCATCAAATGTTTAGCTGTTCAAACTAATAGAGCTGCTGCCAACATGAACGATGTTAGTGACTCTGTATCCGTTGCAGACCTTACTGATTGGCAAATAGCTTTTACCTATAGGCATAACAATTACTGCAGCTTAAATCGACGAGCAAAGGCACTTAGAACCGAGCCTGGCAGCAGAAGCTTTTAGGGTTACAAGGCATTGTATCAAACTTTGGCTGCAGTGTTTGATGGCAGCTACAAACAGGCTTTAGTAACCTTTACCTAAAAAGCAGCAGGGCCGTTCAAGTTTCATTATGCTTTAACAAACCAATCGAGCACCTTACAATGTAAGCCGTTGTACCCGATAATTTAACCACCTGTTTGGTGGCATAGAGCCCAGTCTCAATTGTAAGCTTGAACAATTCTCAGTTCTTAATAACTACCATTGTCATCTGAGTCATTCTAGATAATTCGCAAGTCTGGTGCAAAATATAACATTAGCCTACGAGGCTAGTATTAAAAGGTACGGTACAACTAAACCAAGACACCCCTGGGTCTAAACCTAAAGAATCATTATAAACACTAACCCGTTAGGTACTAGACACTCCTGGGCAGTTAATTAACCCTTAGCCATATTGCTCTTGGGGTAATTGATACTGATACGCGTCAGCACTTGGAACTATCACTCAACTACTCTTGCAGCATGCTTCTTCAATGAATGCATACAGCACTTTGTCACCTGGATCAGTGATCTAGGAGATAGTAGCTACCCACCGTACTTATTAACTTGGCCTGCCTCTTAGCTCTGGCAGGTCGAAGTAGAATGTCGTTCCCACACCTACTTCACTGATAAAATCAACGTTGCCTTCATGGCTTTTTATAATAATCTGCACAATATTTAATCCGAGTCCTGATCCACCTTTCTTGCGCTGACTTGAGGAGTCTACTTGCGTAAACTTGTCGAACAATGTTGTTCGTGCAGATTCGGGAATACCACAGCCAAAGTCCTTTACAGAAACACGCAGATTACTGTTATGACGCACAAGAGAGACTTCAACCTTCCCGCCTTGGTGTGAGAACTTAGCGGCATTCGATAGCAGATTTGCCATGACCTGAATCAATCGGCGATAATCTCCATGAACAAACAATGGTTGCTCGATCCCCGAGCTGACAAATGTAACACTGTGTTGTGTACCATAGGATTCATTGGCTTCTAGCGACTCCTGAATTAATCCTGATAGATCCAGCATATTAGTGTCAAATTTCATCTCGCCAGCTTCTAGCCGTTCAATGTCTAAGATTTCGTCTATTAAATGATGCAATCGTTCAGTGTTCCTATAAGCAATAGCAGTAATGGACTGGAGCTTCTCAGGGACCTTATCAAATACTCCAGCTTGCATAAGACCAAGAGCTCCTTTAATCGAAGTTAGCGGTGTACGCAATTCATGGCTCACTGTGTTAACGAATGCAGACTTTGCCCTGTCTGTTTCTTGAGCCATATGTAAGAGCGTCAAACTATCTGCCAGTTTTTCTTCGTTTAAGGATATTAGAGCCAAACTATCTGCCAGCTTTTCTTCATTTAAGGAGAGTACACGTTTAAATAAAACTATAGAAAAAAGCACCATCTCGATGATTGCGCCAAACAACGCTGCATGATTAGAAAAAAGATTGCTGTTTATTAGTCCTAAGTTAGTTAAATAAACAATCACTGCACCGGATAAAAAGATAGCGATCCCTATTGCTAATAATCGAGCAGATGTTCTGCCTACAATTGCAGCATAAATAACCACACAAAGTACGAATATAGCAAATGGAAAAAAGATTGAAGCTGTGTAGGAATAGTACTTACCATCATACAATGTAAGGCCCGCAAGGATGATGGAGAGCAGACAGATAATTTTAAGTACCACATTAAACCAAGGCAAAGTGCGCTTGACTTCTAATGCGTGACCAACAAATAACGAAAAGAAAATGATTACAGTATTGAAGCTTAAATATAAAACAGTACGGTCAACAATGAAAAACTCAAAAAACAGGTCCAGTTTGTTATTAAACACAACCGTAAGCACTAAGCTAATGCTATAGGCAAAATAATATAAATACAGTTTATCTTTAAAAGAGAAATACATTAGTATGTTGATCAACGATAGGATCAGCGATGCCCCAATAAACATTTTTACTAGGGTGATATGTCCCAGATCGAAAAGGTAACTATCTTGTATTTTTCCAATCTGAAGGTCGACCCTTGATAACTTAAAGGTGCTGTGAATTTCTAGGTAATAGGTTTGCTCTTGGTGAGGTGCAAGAGCAAGGCTAAAGGCGGGAGATATGGTTTTCAAAGACCGTTGACTTAAGGGTATGTCTGTACCATTAAGCAGGCTTATCCAGTTATTTTGTGAATCACCCAGCAGCTGGTTTTGATAGTGTAAATTAGCAATACTAAGAAAAGGCTGCTTAATATAAACACTATATGGAATAGTAAAGTTTGTGGGGTTTGTGAGGGTAAAGGCTAACCAGTGGCTTGCGTCTTGAATAGGCAGCACTATATGTTTGGGGACAAGGTTACCGGAGACAAGGGCAACCTTGGCCTCTGCCGGGGTAGCCAACTTACTGGTATCCATCCAGTGTAACGTAGGCAACCCATGGGGGTGGATATCGTCGCTTAAAGTAAATTGAGGAATGGCACTGGCCCATAAGGGACTAGCCACTAACAACAATAAAACCAAAAACTGCCGTATGCATGACACAAGTGCACGATAGTAAAAAATCATCTTTTAACCCAACTACCTACCTAGTACAGAGCTCAAAATTGCTACGCTAACATATTACAATCTTACTATAAACTGGTTGTGAAAAATAACAGCTAAGGGGGGGCTGTGAATTAGTTTGTGTATTTGCTTATCATTAATCCCTACGGGAGATAAGCACCATGAACCAAAAAGAACTATTGGCCTTTGCCAAAAAAGCCGCCAAAAGCATGAAGACTGAGAAAGACCTCTTCCTATACGCCCAAGGGATGACCACACGAGAGATCTGCATCGCATTTAAAGAACTGTATGATGCCGATGTGTCGGCCAGTCCTATCTCAAAGGTTACGAATGCGGTACCGGCGCAAGTGATCTAATGGCAGTCCCGGCCATTAGATCAGGTATACACCATCGTCTTCTTAGATTGCATTGTGGTCAAAATCAGACAAGACAAGCAGGTGATCAACAAAGCCATTTATTTAGCGCTTGGTGTGAGTGTCGAGGGTCATAAAGAACTGCTAGGCATGTGGTTGTCAGAGAACGAAGGCGCTAAGTTCTGGTTAGGCATTCTGACCAAACTAAAAGCTCGTGGCCTAGACGATATCCTGATCGCCTGTGTAGATGGTCTTAAGGGCTCCAAGAAGCCATACAGGCCGTGTATCCGTATAGGCATATTTAGTGATGCATTGTGCATATGGAACGCAACAGCATGAAGTTTGCGCTGTGGCATGATTACAAAGAGGTTGCCGGCTATCTCAAGCGCGTGTACCGGTCGGCTACGGAAGAGGACGGCCTGCAGGAGCTCGACCAGGTGGAAGAGAAATGGCGTATTAAATACCCGTTAATCACCCGTTATTGGCGCCAAAACTGGGACAATTTGAACACGTTCTTTGCCTACCCACCCGAAATCAGGAAGGTCATTTACACCACCAATGCGATTGAGTATTTGAACAGTGTGATTGGTAAAGTGATCAAGAAGCGCAAGCTATTCCCCCATGATGATGCGGCTAAACAGTTGGTCTACCTGGCCACGTGAGAAGCCATCACTTGGCCGCTCTTGCAGCATTCTTCTTATATAAATGGATAGCCCAGCCCGTTATACCGCTAAAAAAAATACGATCATTAGTCATGCCATTAACATCTTAAAAAGTAGAGTCTTTGAAAGTGAATGCATGAGCAGCTCCCAAGACGGTAACTAATACTGCCAACCAACCATCGCTAATATTGATTTTTAATAATATGATGACAACAACTGATGGTATATTTCAACATTCGCACCAAATCCATAATTATTTATAGTGGAGCTTTATGACCGACATCAACATCCATTTCAGTAGAGAGGAGTTCTCCCAACGCCAGAATTCCACCAGAACCAGCATGAACGCCCAAGGCCTAGATGGTCTTTTGATTTTCAAGATCGAAGACATGTACTGGCTTACTGGTTACGATTCTGATGGTTTTTCAATTTTCGGTTGTATGTTTATCGGAACCGAGGGACAGTTAACTCATCTGGCCCGCCCCGCTGATCTTGGCAACGCCTCTTATTCGTCTATTTGTGAGGACGTAATAACGGCGCCAGACTCCCACAAAGTGACTCGAGCTGAACAAATAAAAGCTATGCTAAATTCGCTTGGGATGCAGGGTAAAAAAATTGGCATCCAGGTCGACACCATGGGCTTAACCCCACGGCTTTTTTTGGAAATAAAGCATGCTCTTGATGGTTGGTGCCAATTAACAGTAGCACCTGATTTCATAAGAGAACTACGTTTGGTGAAGAGCCCACAGGAGCTATGTTACCTTCGTAAAGCTGGTGAAATTTTGGATACAGCACTGGAAAAGACTCTTGAAGCAACGCTCTCCGGGGCCTTCGAAGGTGACATTTACGCTACATTTTATGACACACTATTTCGTCTTGGCGGAGATTTACCAGCCCATATCCCTCCCATCGGTAGTGGTAAATCGGCATTAAACTTGCGATACACGACCAAGCGAAAAAACGTTCTCGACAATGACCAGATAACGCTTGAGCTTGGAGTTGCATATCGTCACTATCATGCAGCTAGTATGTGCGTGGTCTTAACTGGCCCACAAATTAGCCAACGCCATTTAGAGATGCATGCGACTAGCATTGTTGCCCTAGATGCAGTGCAATCAATTCTTCGTCCTGGAACCACTGTTGGTGAAATTTACGACACCTATTAAACTACTCTTGAAGAAAGTGGTGAAAAAGACTCTATACTTACAGTTTGTGGATATACCATGGGAGCAGCCTGGCCACCCACATGGATGGAGCAACCTATGATAAATAAAGGAAACCCTGTTGTACTTGAAAAAAACATGTCCTTTTTTACACACATGATACTGAATGACCGCAAAACTGGACTATCTATGGCAGTGGCCGAGCAAGCTATTATCACCGAGGATGCCCCAGAAATTATTACTCATGTCCCAAGAACGCCCATTATTAAAAGCTAAAAGAAAGCCATGCAAAATGTTAAACCATTCAACCTTGGCTCAAGTTACAAGACCTTCATAGCCACGAGTCAAAGCCTACAGCTTGGTGCCGGCTTCAGAAAAGTTAAAGGAGTGGTAGCGTGATGGAAATACTTACCTTAGCGTAAGCAATAAAGACACTTTACTATACTGGAAATCTCTAATACCCAGATATAATTCAGTTAAGTAGTCATTAGGGTTAAAAAACGCAAGTGGCATTTTGTGACTATTTCGTTTTATAAAAAAACGAAGCAACTTATAAAAAAGCGCCTTAAAGAAATGGCGCGCCCGAGAGGATTCGAACCTCTGACCGCTCGGTTCGTAGCCGAGTACTCTATCCAGCTGAGCTACGGGCGCTCAAAAAATGGCGGAGAGGGAGGGATTCGAACCCTCGGTACCTGTATATAGGTACGGTTCCTTAGCAGGGAACTGGTTTAAGCCACTCACCCACCTCTCCGCAGAGAGCGCGTATATTACCCTAACCTTTTAGGAAATAAAAGGCTTAATTTTCAATTATGTTGAATGCGTTTTTTAATAGTCCTATTTCTTGCCAAAGGGGAAACCACCGCCTAATCCTGGCATTCCGCCAGCACCGCCGCTGCCCATACCGGGAGGCATTTGGCCTTGTAGACCGCGCATCATTTTTTGCATACCCCCTTTACCAGACATTTTCTTCATCATTTTAGCCATTTGCTTATGCTGTTTAATTAACCGATTAATGTCTTGGATTTGGGTACCAGAACCAGCGGCAATACGGCGTTTGCGAGATCCGTTAAGGGTGTCTGGCACCGCACGTTCTTTTGCTGTCATGGAATTAATAATAGATTCCATTTGGTCAAAGTTTTTTTCTGCTCCTGCACTTGAAGCAGCCTGCGCCATACCCCCCAAACCCGGCATTTTGTCTAGCAACCCTGCCATACCACCCATGTTTTTCATTTGTTGAAGCTGGTCCCGAAAGTCTTCTAAGTCAAAGCCTTTTCCTTTTTGGATCTTTTTGGCAAGTTTTTCTGCCTTAACTTTATCAACTTTTTGCTCTACTTCTTCAATAAGTGACAGTACATCACCCATACCCAAAATTCGAGAAGCTACGCGGTCTGGATGGAAAGGTTCTAAAGCGTCAACTTTTTCGCCTACCCCTAAAAATTTAATAGGCTTACCAGTAATATGGCGCACAGAAAGTGCAGCACCACCACGAGCATCACCGTCAGTTTTACTTAATACTACACCCGTTAGCGGCAATGCTTCATTAAACGCTTTAGCTGTATTGGCTGCGTCTTGGCCAATCATGGCATCGACTACAAATAATGTTTCTACAGGCTCTACCATGGCATGGAGGGCTTTCACCTCATCCATCATATCTGTATCTATGTGCAATCGGCCTGCTGTATCAACAATGACCACATCGTAATGCTGTTCACGTGCATGTTTAACTGCTTTTTCTGCAATGGTTACAGGTTTTTCCATTACTGTACTGGGGAAAAAGTGAGCACCCACTTCTTCGGAAAGCATCTGTAGCTGTTTGATAGCTGCTGGACGATAAACGTCTACGCTCACCAGCATGACTGACTTTTTCTTCTTTTCAATAAGAAATTTAGCAAGCTTGGCTGCAGATGTGGTTTTACCTGCACCTTGAAGACCCGCCATGAGGATCACAGCTGGGGGCTGAACCGACAAGTTAAGGTCTTCATTGGCGGTGCCCATGATAGCTTCCAGTTCTTGCTGGACAATCTTCACGAACACTTGACCGGGGCTTAAGCTACGGCTAACCTCAGCACCAACGGCACGATTTTTAACCTGTTCTATAAAGTCTTTAACCACCGGCAATGCTACGTCGGCTTCCAACAGCGCCATACGCACTTCGCGTAGCGTGTCTTTAATATTATCTTCCGTAAGGCGCGCTTGGCCACGGACGTGTTGTAACGTTTTGCCTAAGCGGTCAGTTAAATTATCAAACATATAAGTCTCTGCGGTACATCAATTCATTAACCTTAGTATACCCTCGCTGCACCCTCTTTGGCGCTTAGTTTTAGTATTTTTTAATACCAAGCCTAGGCACGGCTGCCAAGCTTGATTATGATAGGACGACTAATCGGACAAAAACCATCAACATGATTTCTTTAACAGTAGGTCTTAGTGCAATATTTTTCTATTTACTCAGCGCTTGGACTCAAAAAAGCGCGTCGTCTCACCAGCCTTCTAACAGTGGCTATCTCTTTAGCCTAGCCGCGTGGGTGCTGCAGGGATTTCATTTATACCTACATTTTTTCACTAATGTAGGGCTTTTGTTAGATTTAGGAGCAACCTTGTCCTTAACTGCATGGGCAGTAATTGGGGTGATCCTAATCAGTAGCTTACGTAAACCGGTGTCTAGCCTACTTATTTTTGCTGCACCAGTTGCCGCCTTAGCTATTGCGGTAGATACCTTTAGCGAATCGGCACTTGAAGGTCGTCACTTTACTCCTGGCATTTTATTACACATTGTCACTTCTATTTTAAGCTATGCCTTATTTGCCGTTGCTGCCTGTCAGGCGGTATTGCTAATTTACCAAAATAGACACTTAAAACAGCACCAATCATCACGCTTAGTTGCCAGCCTGCCACCTTTGCAAACTATGGAGAGCCTTTTATTTGAAGTACTTGCCGCCGGCCAAGTATTATTAAGCATCGCTTTACTGACTGGATTATTATTTTTAGACGACCTGTGGGCCCAGCATGTGGTTCATAAAACTATTTTAAGCCTAGTGGCATGGGTTATTTTTTCTATTTTAATTATAGGTCATTACCGTTTGGGCTGGCGCGGGCGCACTGCTATCCGCTGGACTTTATGGGGTTTTGGCAACTTGGCGCTGGCATTTTTTGGTACTAAATTAGTTTTGGAATTCTTGATATAGCATCTCAGCACTTGACACGAAGAGCCTCAGGCATAAGAATTAAGGGCCATAACTAATACGAGGTTACACCCGCCTTGAGCGACATTCCTTTAAGCTATTTATTTACTAGCTTAGTGTTCCTAGTTTTATTGTCGGCATTTTTCTCCAGCTCAGAAACTGGCATGATGTCTCTCAACCGCTATCGTCTGCGCCACTTGGTAAAGCAAAAGCATCGTGGTGCCATGCGTGCAAGTACCCTTTTGGATCGTCCAGATCGACTTATCGGTGTCATTCTTATCGGCAATAATTTTGTCAATATATTGGCATCTGCAATTGCCACTATGATTGCGCTACGTCTTGCGGGTGAGTTTATAGACGCAGGTGTTGCCGTAGCAATAGCAACCGCTGTGCTTACCATGGTAATCCTTATTTTTGCAGAGGTCACACCAAAAACAGTGGCTGCCATTAAGCCTGAACAAGTGGCGTTTCCTGCCTCACTAATCCTCTCACCATTGCTTAAGTTACTGTATCCCTTTGTGTGGATAGTAAATACTATTTGCAACGGCCTACTGCGCATGCTCGGCTTTAATGCCGCAGCCAAAGCTAGCGACCACCTTAGTTCTGAAGAGTTGCGCACCATAGTGCATGAAGCGGGCGCACTGATTCCGCGCCGTAACCAGTCAATGCTATTGAGTATTTTAGATTTAGATACCGTTACTGTGGAGGATATTATGATCCCCCGCAACGAAATTGTTGGCATTGATATTGATGATGACATAAGCATCATTTTGAACACTATCAGCCAGAGCCCTCATACACGCATACCTTTGTACCAAGAAGAACTCAACAATGTGGTCGGTATTGTGCACGTAAGGCAAATATTACCGCTTCTTTATGCTCAAAAGCCCACCAAAGAGGAGTTTTTAGCGCTGGCCCGTGAACCTTATTTTGTGCCCGAAAGTACCCCTTTGAACACTCAACTACTGAACTTCCAAAAGCGTAAGCACTGGATGGCTTTGGTAGTGGATGAATATGGTGACATCCAAGGGTTAACTACCTTAGAAGACATTCTGGAAGAAATTGTGGGAGACATGGCAGAAGAGCAAGACCATGAGAACGAAGACATCCATCCACAGGAAGACGGCTCATTTTTTATTGACGGTACCACTACGGTGCGTGACATCAACAAATCACTGGCTTGGACTTTACCGATTGATGGCCCAAAAACGCTTAACGGCTTAATTACTGAGAGACTAGAGGAAATCCCTCAGTTTAACGTGTGTTTAAAAATGGGTGAATACCACCTAGAAACAGTACAAATCAGAGGTAACTTCATTAAAACTGTGCGCTTACGTCGGGTTGAAATCTCTGCTGAAGAGGTGCATTAAACCTTCACTGTAGTTACAAATGGGCTAGCCAATTCACGCTCTCGCACATTGGCTAACACCTGTTTTCTACCTTCGTTATCGAGCCGCATCCAAGTAGTAATTTCCTCTCCAGACCTATAACATCCCTGACAAATATTATGATCATCTAGATAACATATGTTTACGCAGGGTGAAGCAATGGATTTTTCTGTCACGATCAAACTTCCTTGGCTTAAATTTTAGACTAGGTCTTAGATAGGGTTTTAGGTTGGGTCTTAGGCTGACTATAAAGGTCAATGCGCGCATCGTAAACTAAATTGACAAATTCAGCCAGAATAAAGGCGGTCATACCCCATATTCGATACTCATCATAGTAGAAGCTAGGCACCTGTTTAACACCCTCAACTAATGGCAGCGCGTCCATTACCGGACTAGTATCAATAAAGAAACTTAGTGGCACTGTAAATATTCGATCCACCTCACCAAGGTTAGGTATGAGTTGGTCAACTACAGAGCCCGATACAACACCAACAATTGGCGTTACCACAAAACCCTGCCTAGATAGCACTTGCCCCATCTGCCCCAATACTGTGACACTTTGAGGATTGAGCGCCACTTCCTCATAAGCTTCTCGCAGCGCAGTAGCTGTTAGGTCTGCATCATCAAGCTCGGCTTTACCACCAGGAAAGGCAATCTGGCCCTTATGGGTGGGCATGTTCAGTGATCGCCGAGTTAATATCACCTGCGGGTCATGCTCGTCATCAGTGATGGCCAACAACACTGCAGCAGGCGTTTGAAACTCTGAGGTCAGTACTCTAGGAGAATGTTGAGCTAATTTTTGAGAAATAAGTTGATGCATGTGGATGGTTCTACAGTTCTTTGTTTCTAGTAGCGTGTGTTTATCTTACAATAAACCTACTATTTAAGTGAAAGATCTACAACATACCATGAAATATTGCAGCCATTGTAGTGCTCTAGTAAATTACGTTATTCCTGAAGGTGACAACCGCCATCGCTATATATGTGAAAAGTGTGACTTCATTTTTTACGAAAACCCTCGCATTATTGCAGGCTGTATTCCTGTATTTGAAGGTAAAGTTTTGCTGTGTAAGCGCGCTATCGAACCTCGTTTAGGATTTTGGACATTACCAGCAGGCTTCATGGAAAATGGCGAAACCACAGAACAAGCAGCCCTTAGAGAAACTTACGAAGAGGCCTATGCAACACCTCAACTAGGGCCCTTATTTAGTGTGTGCAACCTCCCCAAGGGCAATCAGGTTCACTTGTTTTATCTAGCCCATATGACAGTCGCAGAATATAGCTCTGGCCCAGAGAGCTTGGAAGTAGCACTTTATGACGAAGCCGATATTCCTTGGCATGACCTCGCCTTTGGTACTGTGACCCAAACCCTGCAACGCTTTTTTGAAGACCGAAAAAAAGGCGTTAAACAACTGCATCATATTGATTTTTTAGACTTAAAAATCAAGCAACCGTTATCCTTGTAAGTACGGATTAGTTCGACGTTCACAGCCAATAGTCGACATTGGCCCATGGCCTGGTACAAATCTCACATCATCTTGCAGCACCAGCAGTTTTGTTTTGATGGCATTAATTAACGTATCATGGTCGCCTTGAGGAAAATCTGTTCGGCCTATAGAACCTTGGAACAGCACATCACCTACAAACAATAACCCTTGGCCTTGATGATGGAACACCACATGGCCTGGGGTATGACCTGGGCAATGGAAGACATCTAAGGTTTGCTTACCCACGGTCACATTGTCCCCCTGATGTAACCAACGCGTTGGTACAAAAGATTTGGCCTCTGGAAACTGAAACATACGGCTTTGGTCAGCTAAGCCATCGATCCAAAACTGATCTCCTTTATGAGGGCCAATAATTGGTAGATTTTTATCTTCAGATAGCTGCCCTGCTGCACCGGCATGGTCAATGTGTGCGTGGGTCAATAAAATTTGCTTAAGTGCTACACCATGCACTAACACTCGATCTAGTAACCGTGGTAATTCACCACCTGGATCAACTAGAGCAGCTTCCATAGTTTCGTCACACCAAACCAAGCTGCAGTTTTGCTGAAACTGTGTCACTGGAATTATTTCAAATTTTAGTGCCATAATTGTTACTCATTGTAAAACTTCAAACGTCACTTTAAACGTCATATCGCAGCGAGCGCAGGCTCGGACTCGGCCTAGCCCACCCAAACGCGAGCATTACGGAACATTCGCATCCATGGTCCATCTTCACCCCATGCACTATCTACCCATGAGTTAGTACAGCTACGGTACACTCTTTCCGGATGAGGCATCATAATGGTGACTCTACCACTGGCAGCGGTTAGTCCAGTAATTCCATTCACTGAACCATTGGGGTTGGCTGGATAATCTTGTGTCACTTGGCCATAGCCGTCTACAAACCTAAGAGCCACCTTACTCTCACATGCTTGGCGCTGCTCATCATTAGCAAATTCTGCATGGCCCTCGCCGTGGGCAATAGCAATAGGCATATGTGAACCAGCCATGCCTTGGAAGAATATCGAATCATTTTCTTGCACTTGTACTAGTGCTGTTCGGCCTTCAAACTGCTCAGAATGGTTACGTACAAAATGTGGCCAATGGTCACTACCAGGGATCAATTCATGTAAGTTGGATAACATCTGACAGCCATTACAAACGCCTAAGGCAAAGCTATCTTCACGCTGAAAGAAATCACTAAACTCCTGCCTGACTAAAGGGTTGAACAAAATTGACTTAGCCCAACCTTCACCAGCACCCAACACATCTCCATAGGAGAAACCACCACAAGCTATCAACCCTTTAAATTCACTTAGCGAACGACGTGCTTCTAAAATGTCGCTCATGTGCACATCTACACAATCAAAACCTGCCTTAACAAACGCTGCTGCCATCTCTACCTGGCCGTTCACGCCTTGCTCACGCAATATAGCAACACGCGGACGTTGGCCACTAGCAATGAGCTCGGCGGCAATGTCTTCATCAGTGCTATAAGTAAGTGATGAGTTTAAACCAGGATTATCCGCATCCAGTAAAGCATCATATTCTTGTTGCGCGCAGTCTGCATTGTCACGCATAGCCTGCAAACGATAACTAGTCTGAGCCCATGCACGATGTAGATTTAACCGTGAATCCACTAACACGTCTTCGCCTTCTATAGTGAAGCGGATCTGGTCATCAGCGTTGAGGGTGCCGATCACACGGCTTTGCTGCGCTAAGCCACATGAGCTTAGCTGACGCAATACCTCGGCACTGTGTTGGCTTTTCACTTGCAACACTACACCCAACTCTTCATTGAACAACCAAGCCAACAAATCGTCAGCATCGCTAAACATTTGTGCACATTCAATATCAACGCCTGTGTGCCCAGCTAACGACATTTCTACTAGGGTGGTGTACAAACCACCGTCGGAACGGTCATGGTAGGCTAACAATAAGCCATCTTCATTAAGGCCTTGCACGGCACTAAAAAAACCTAACAAATCTTCTGCGTCATCCACATCTGGAGCAGTGTCACCTAACTGACCAAACACCTGTGCCAAACATGAGCCACCTAAGCGATTTTGTCCGTTACCTAAGTCCACCAAAATAAGTGTAGTTACGCCAGCATCCGTGACTAACTGAGGAGTGAGTGTTTTACGCACATCAGACACTGGTGCAAAACCTGTAATTACCAAAGAGACCGGTGAGGTCACACTCTTATCGATATCACCATCCTGCCATACTGTGCGCATAGACATAGAATCTTTTCCAACAGGAATAGATATGCCAAGTTCTGGACACAATTCCATACCCACCGCTTTTACTGTGTCATATAAGTTGGCATCTTCTCCTGCGTAACCTGCTGGTGACATCCAATTAGCCGACAGGCGAATGTCACTTATCTGATCAATTTGAGCACACGCCATATTAGTAATAGTTTCACCAATGGCCATGCGACCTGATGCAGGGCCGTCAATCAACGCTAGTGGCGTCCGCTCACCCATTGCCATCGCCTCACCTTTGGTAGAATCCAAAGAGGCAGTCGTTACAGCGCAGTTGGCCACGGGCACTTGCCATGGGCCTACCATTTGCTCACGAGCCACCATACCGGTAATAGATCGATCACCAATGGTGATCAAAAAGCCTTTACTGGCTACCGTAGGCAAGCTTAGTATGCGTGCGGCAGCTTCAGCCAATTCTACGTTAGTAAGGTCTAGTGCTGGCAATGCCACTTCTTGGCGCTTAACGTCTCGGTGCATTTTAGGAGGCTTACCAAATAATACTGACATCGGCAAATCAACAGGCTGTTCATCGAACTGTGTGTCACCCAAGGTTAGATGATGTTCTTGGGTAGCAGCACCAACAACGGCATAAGGGCAACGTTCACGAGCACAAAGTGCTTCAAAGGTGGCCATGTTTTCTGGCGGCACGGCCAGCACATAACGTTCTTGCGCTTCGTTACACCAAATGGCAAGAGGTGACATACCTGGCTCATCATTATTAATATCACGGATATGAAACGCACCACCACGGCCACCATCTTTAACTAATTCTGGAAAGGCATTGGACAACCCTCCAGCTCCCACATCATGGATGAAGCTAATGGGATTATGGTCACCCATTTGCCAGCAACGGTCGATCACTTCCTGACAGCGACGTTCTAACTCTGGATTGTCTCTTTGCACTGAGGCAAAGTCTAAGCTTTCAGCACTTGCACCTGAATCCATAGAGGACGCAGCACCGCCACCCAAACCAATCTGCATGGCTGGGCCACCTAAACAAATTAATTGGTCACCTACACCTATTTGACCTTTTTCTACATGGTCGGCACGAATATTACCCATGCCGCCTGCAATCATAATAGGCTTATGATAACCACGCACTTCTGGCCCATTGACACCTGCAACTAGGGCTTCGTAGGTACGCAAATAACCATTAATAGCAGGGCGTCCAAATTCATTGTTAAAAGAGGCACCACCAATAGGCCCTTCCAAGATAATATCTAAGGCTGAGACAATGCGAGCTGGCTTGCCATAATCCACTTCCCAAGGTTGTTCAAAGCCTGGAATACGTAGGTTAGATACACTGTATCCTGTAAGACCTGCTTTTGGCTTAGAGCCTTTTCCTGTTGCGCCTTCGTCACGTATTTCACCACCAGAACCCGTTGCAGCGCCAGCAAACGGAGCAATTGCTGTAGGATGATTGTGGGTTTCTACCTTCATTAATATATGAATGTCTTCTTGATGGTAGGCGTATTGCTGGGCATTTGGCAGTCCTTCTGGATGCGGGAAGAAACGGCCAGCTGTGTGGCCTTTAATCACTGAGGCATTGTCTATGTAGGCAGACAGTACGCCTTCACCATTAAGCTCATTGGTATTTTTAATCATCTTAAATAATGACAAGTTTTGGTCTTCGCCATCAATAGACCAGCTAGCATTAAATATTTTATGGCGACAATGTTCTGAGTTTGCCTGCGCAAACATCATTAATTCCACATCTGTTGGATTACGCCCTAGTGCTACAAAGGCATCAACAAGGTAATCAATCTCGTCATCAGCTAAGGCCATACCTAAGTTTATATTAGCGCTAACCAACGCTTCACGACCACCGTATAAAATATCAACTCGCTCTAAAGGAGCAGGCTGCATTTGAACAAACAAACCCTGCGCCTGTTCTAGAGACGTTTCGGTTTGCTCTACCATGCGATCATGTAATATGGCTGAAGCTTGCGCGTGTTCCTCAGCCAACAAAGGTTTGGCTGCTGACAGGTAAAAAGCAGTACCACGCTCAATACGTTTCACTTGCTTTAAACCACAGTTATGAGCAATGTCTGTAGCCTTACTAGACCAAGGTGAAATAGTGCCGATACGAGGGATTACCAATACCAGGTTATCACTCCTGTTTTGCACAGCCACATTGGGGCCATAACGCAGTACTTTATTGAGCTTATCTGCATCTGTGTGAGTTAGCACACCATCTACCAAAACAAAGTGCATAAACTCTGCGTATACAGCCTCAATATTAGGCAGTGCGTCTTGTAAGCGAGTAAGTAAGCGTTGGTTACGAAAGTCAGACAAGGCTGGTGCGCCGCGAAGAATTAACATGGTAGGCCTCTAGATAACTGCATCTTTGGATTGGTCTATGATGGAAGTGGAATTAACTACAGCGTCTTTTTTGGCTTGATTGACTTTATGTGCCAAGCGCCGCTGTTTAAAAAAATTGCTCAGCATAGCACTGGATTCATCAGCCATAACGCCTGATTCCACCTGCACAGTGTGATTATAATGGGGCTTTGAAAACAACTGTAATTGACTAGCCACGGCGCCAGCCTTAGGTTCAGTAGCAGCATAAATAAGGCGTTTAATGCGCGCATGAATAATAGCGCCAACACACATAGTACAGGGCTCTAGTGTGACATAGAGGTCACAGCCACTAAGGCGATAATTACCGATCGCTTGAGCCGCCTGTCGTAAGGCCATTATTTCAGCATGGGCACAGGGGTCGTGAGCGCTAATAGTTTGGTTGTAGCCTTGGCCGATCACTTGGCCATTACACACTACTAGAGCTCCAACGGGCACCTCACCAATATCTGCTGCCTGTACTGCCAAATGCATGGCTTGCGCCATAAACCCTTGGTCTGTAACGGATGCGTTATTAGTATTGGCCTGCATAATCTAGTCTCTATAGTTTACAGCAGCACCTTATTCCCACTCAGTAGCGACGTGGTATTTATACTGTTTAATATCAATCACTTAATGCAACCTCATAGTGTGTGTAACAAGTGTGTAACTCGCCAATCGCTCTGCACGTTTTTTATACGCTTGCGTACCTATTCGATTTCAATAGTTTACGCACTCAT
>CAJXEN010000040.1 GCA_913052465.1 uncultured Oceanospirillaceae bacterium | reverse complement strand
AACTTTGCTTTAGCCATAAGCTACCTTCAGCAACCAGACCGATAAAAATGATTAGTTGTTTTAGTGTAATTGGGTTCATATTACCTTTGTGACTTAAACTGGCTTTTGAATTGCTCAATCAACAGCCGTGTAAGTGCCTTTAGATTAGGTTTATTGTCTATAAATTCCATGGGCCGTGATACAGCCATGGTAGCCAACCCTATTTTGGCCGAATACAAACCCACGCCCAAACCTTGAGATAGTCTAACGCTAAAATGGCTGGCGATGGATGCGCCTCCTACCTCCTCTAAAATCTGATCTACTGCGAATTCGCTAGCCCCTGCAGCCGCTAAGTGGCCGATGATATTTTTAAGCATTGCTATCCTGTTGGTAAAAGAGGGCCTTACGCCATACACCTGGCCAATTTCATCAATCATTTTAATATTGCACCATAAAGACAGCACCATATCTACCGCAGCCCAGGGGCTTAGTGCCACAGTTATGCCTGTTTTGGAACTAAAACGGGTTACTCGCTTTAAGGCTTCGGCGTCTAATGGTTTAAGAAATACGTCATTAATATGAGCCATCACTTCATGGCCTAACGCATAGTTTGGTAAGGAGGACAAACATTGATCCAAAAGAGCCTGCTGAGGTTTACCTGCATAAAATGATTTAAGTTCTGCAATTAACTGTTGATCAGCTGCCTTTGATGAAACCAACCTACACCGGTGCGCCAGCATTCGTATGGTTTTATAAGCGTTTTGTTTGCGCCGGTCGGTGCGATACTTAAAAACAGTGATAATGCCTACTACCAGCACCACTATGGATACTGCAAAAAAGCCAAAAGCGGCTAGCCAATGAAGCGCCATGGCGGCTGCAATGGTGTCGTACACGTCCCACACAACCAAACTAAGCATTAGCAAACATACACTCCAAGCAAATAGTTTTAAGCCTCTTATGGGTATGGCTTCAAGCTTTAGGTAGGAGTAATCTGCTAGGTTAGGCAACTGTTCGCCCATAACAATAGACTGAGGTGGAGCTTCCTGCTGTTCAGTTGGGGTGGGTTTAAAATCTTTGCCTGCTCTAACCTTGGATTTACTTGCTGTCTCTTCCTTTTCTTTTCCCTCTACCTCTACCTTGAATTGACGCCCAGTGCGGTTTTTATTAGTTGTATTATCGTTGCTTTCTTTCATGAACACTTGTCTCCCACTAAACTATTTAACACGCTGTCTAGACGTATGTGTGGAACGGCCTGGTTTTCATCGGGCAGTATGGGTGGGTTAAATTTGGGGATATTCCAGTCTTTAAAGCCTTGATCTGTCGTGTTTTTGGCGATAAAGGCTGGTATCGGAGGGTGAACGTAACCAATGGCAGCACCGGTCGTGTCAAAGCCAGATAATGCAGCATCGCCCTCATGCTCTACCTCTATCGATGAACGTACTCCAGCCACTGCTTCAGTTGTAGGTGGCACACCCTCGTATTGAGCTGTTTTATAGGCATGGTCTACCAGTGATTCAAGTAGCTTAACTAAAGATGAATGATCTGCGGATACAACTTGGTCGGCCTTAGTTGCTGCAAATACCACCTTGTCTATTTTGGGTGTAAACAGCTGCATAATGCGGTTTTGAGGCCCATACGAGAAACTGTCTGAAATATTGCTTAGCGCTTGGCGCATATCATCTAAATATAACGGGCCAGAGTTTAAGGCAGTAATCACGTCAACTAGCACAACTTGTCGATCTATGCCGCTGAAGAAGTCTTTATAAAACGGCTCTGCTAGTTGTTTAATGTAGTCCTTATATCGCTTTTCACACACTTTAAAATAACTATTTTCAGGTGCAGCCTCTAACTGCCCATCGGTGAAACTACCGACCTTAAGTAACGGCACAAAGTACAGCAAGGTTTTATCTTCAATCTGACCTGGCATTAAAAATCGACCAGGTTGTATTAAACTTAATGGATGCTCCCCTGCCTTACACTGTTCTAGAAAACTAACAAACCGTTTTTGTAGTTCTGCTAAAACTTCAAAATTTACTGGGTCCATCGGGTCAATATTCTGTAAATCTAGCAACAGGTCTCCTAAAATTTGTTTTCTAGGCTCTCTGTTGAATTGAGCACTGCACTGCCCACACCATCTAGCATAATCCATATTACGTAATGGCAAGTCTAGTAGCCACTCGCCGGGGTAATCTCTTATCTCAATAAATAGCGAGAAGTTTTCTTTGCTAAAGGGGTTTAATGGTGTGGCAGTTTTTTGCAGTTTTAATTCTAATACACAGCCACTAATGTCTGTGGTTGAACTGGGCCAGTTTGGCTGTGGTTTTTTAAGCCCTGCAATAGACGCTTGGTATGGGAAGTTAGCGATTCTTTTGTTGCTTAGCGGCAACAATTTAACACCCATTAACCTTTTTTCTAATACTGGAGAAAAGCCAGAAAGAGAGCTGGTTTTATAGTTAATAAGCTGGTCGATTAGGCTCGTTACAAACGTAGACTTGCCACTTTGGCTTAATCCCGTGATGCCTAGGCAAATACGGCGGTCATTTAAACGTTCTAGCGTTGTTGACATCTGCTCTGTTTGTTCGCTAACGAAATTACTAGCCTTGTCTAGGTAGGATCTACTTAGGCTATTAATCGCGTCCTTAGTCTTGCGTATCATTTATTTTACAACTCATGTCTATCCGTTTTATGTGTGCACTTTAGCATTACTCGCAACGGCATACGCTTTATGTGCTATCGACACACAATCCCACAGTCGGCCATTAATTACTATAGGAAAAATTGCTATATTTCACTGCTAGCCATTTAATAGTGTTTCACATTTACTCTTGCACTAGCCTCACAATTAAGCCCTAATATAACAACGGCAATTTGTCCTACAATATAGAGACATGTATTTTGACCTTACTCCGCATCACTCTAGTGCTAGCTTTGTTATGCACTTCGGGCATCACCCTTGCAGACATCATTAAGCTCAGTCGCAGCAACATATGCCACGGCGCATCAAGCCCAAGCTATTTACAAACTAAACACTTCACCGCCTACAATTCTTTAGCCGCTTGTTTTGACGCTGGCGGCAGACTACCTAAAAATGGTAAAGCACACACCCCGTCTAAGCTGGATGTTTCAAAATACAGCCGCAAGCTATTTAGCCACTGGTCTGATGATGATAAAAACTGCATTAATACCCGCCATGAACTGCTGATTAAGCTCAGCACCTCAACGATTACCTATAAAAACAGTTGTAATGTTGATCGTGGCCGTTGGCTAGACCCCTATACCGATAAAACCTTTTATTCGGCCAAGGATCTTGATGTTGATCATATGGTGCCACTTAAATGGGCCTGGGACCGAGGTGCTAATCTGTGGAGTGCTGCTAAGCGTAAGCGTTTTGCTAATGACGAGGTGAACTTGTTTGCTGTGCAAGCCAGTGTGAACAAACAAAAAGGCGCTTTGGGGCCATTAGAGTGGCTGCCACCTAATGAACGGTTTCATTGCCAATATCTGGTGCGGTTTATTAGAGCCACCAAAATGTATGACATGCAGTTGCGCTCGGAAGAGGTCGTGGCGATGAATAGGCTTAAAATAGCAAAGTGTGGTGGTTCTAGTATTTCATTAAACTCATTTGATAACTCTAACTCACTTAACTAAGTGGACACACAAAAATGCTTAAAGGATAAAGTGCTGATATTATTTTTTTTGGCAGAGCTATTTAAACGCTACACCAAGTCATTGTAGACCTAGTAGGTAAAAATGGGCTTTGCGAATGGCATTACAGTCTTCCAGTACATATAATTTTTTAGCTGTGAAAACCTTACTGTTGTTGAGTCATTAATTAAATTGCATGTCTATAAACTAATAGACATTGTAACTGCCTGTGACGGGGCTCAACCAACATCCTAGTGTATTTTGAATATCTTTAGACGATAAAATTAAGGCTTATTTTGAGTTACCAAATTCCACAGTTGTACGGCAAAGACCTAGAACTCACGCTTGCAATCAAGAACAGCCACTTCATTGCTAACTTACGGCATACAGTAGGTAGAGTAGAATGTGATATCCACTTAAACGACATGCGTAAAAAGTACCCAGACGCCAGTCATCATTGCTGGGCTGTAGTAGCTGCAGCCCCCGAAAATAGTACCTTTTGGGGGCTAAGTGATGCAGGGGAGCCTTCTGGTACTGCAGGAAAACCGATGCTGCAAGTCCTTAGCCACTGCGGTATGGGTGAAGTAAGCGTGGTGGTATGCCGCTATTTTGGTGGCACTAAACTGGGCACAGGCGGCTTAGTAAAGGCTTATACTGATGCGGTAAAGTTAGTGGTAGATGCATGTCCTAGGGCAACCAAAAGGCTACTTAGCGACATTAAGTTAAGCTGCCCCTATGACCTAAGTGGCCGTGTTGAACATTTATGCCAAAAGCACGAGGCTGTTATTAATGAGCGGATCTACTCTAACGACCTCACTTTAGTGTTGGTGATGCCCACCGAAAATGTTCTTGCTCTTGAGCAAGACTTAGGGCCGATGCCGTTGGCTAACATTTTGCCAAAGGAAGACTGATAACCAGGTCTATTTTAATCAGTGGTGTTATGAGCACCTAAAGCCAACTGAGGCCAAACTAAAGCCAACCAAAGCCACACGTTGGATGATCAATGAGTTTTCTATTTTTTAACAAACTGAGATTTAAGTTTCATAGCACCAACACCTGGGATTTTACAATCGATGTCATGGTCGCCATCAACAAGCCGAATACCCTTCACTCTAGTACCTACTTTAACCACTAAGGAAGAACCTTTTACTTTAAGGTCTTTGATTACTGTAACTGTATCGCCATTTTGTAAAATGTTACCGTTACTGTCACGCACTACTTTACTGTCTTCATCTTCATCAGACCCATCCATAGCCCATCCATAGCCCATTCATGGGCACATTCTGGGCAGATGTATTGAGCACCATCTTGGTAAGTGAATTCGGAACTACATTTTGGACAGTTAGGTAAAGCAGACATATTAATATCTCAGTGATGTGCAGGGATAGCTGCGCGATTTTCGCATGCAAACCGTAACCCGATTTACGCACGGCCCTTAAGGATTTTGTAATGCCTAAATAATAAAGCGCCCATGGCAGCGGTGTATAGCGCAATAACAAAGGTTACCCTTATACCTGCAGGGTCAATAATAACCGCTTCAGCGCTTATCAGTGCCACTGTAAGCAGGGTCCAGCCGTAACCACCAATTACAAAGAACATGATTTCATGAGTTTGAATCTGTTGACGCAGTGATGCAATTAAAAGCAGCATGCCATTAACCACAAAGATGATACCTATGGAATGCATCAACATTGTTTTTTCAGTACCTATTAACTGATTAACCGCATCAGTTTTAACTAACAAGGCTAAACCGAAGATTAACGAAGATGCACTGTTAATGCGTAACAACAGATTTAAACCCATATTAGCCTCGTAAACGCCTCACTTTAAAATTACGCCCCTTAAGCTTGCCTTCACTTAGCTTATTGAACGCGGTATTACCATAAGCCTGAGTAACAGCAACGTAAGCCCACTGATCACCCACTTGTATACGGCCTATTTCTGAACCAGGAATACCATCAGCACCGGTTAACGCACCTACAATATCGCCTGCCCTTACCTTTTGCTTTTTGCCACCACCAATTTGAATGGTCACCATGGGCGGGGAAAATGCAGGCTGGCTTAACAATGAGATAGGCGGCAAGTCATCACGCTCAAGTTTTTGTTTTAGATAATCTTCTAATAAACCAATTTTGTGGTTTTCTTTCTGCGTATGCAAAGTACAAGCAATGCCTTGAGCACCAGCACGACCAGTGCGGCCAATGCGATGGGTATGGACTTCTAACTCTCGGGCGACTTGGTAGTTGATCACCAAATCTAACGCTTCAATGTCTAACCCTCGTGCTGCCACATCGGTAGCTACTAAAACTGAGGCACTACGATTAGAAAAACGCACTAGAGTTTGATCGCGCTGTTTTTGCTCTAGATCACCATGTAAAGCCAAGGCTTCATAACCAACTGCCCGCAGCTCATTGGCTACCTGGTCTGTTTCTATCTTCGTGTTACAGAAAATCAGTGTCGTTTCAGGCTGATGAGCCTGTAATAAAAGCCGCACGGCCTCTGTGCGTGTGTCGTCACTTTCTACCTGGTAAAGGGTCTGTACAATGCTTTGTTTATTATGGCTGTCTTGCACTTCTACAGTCACTGGAGAGCGCATAATGCGCTGTGCAATTTTTTCAATTTTGGAAGGATAGGTGGCGCTAAACAACATCGTTTGCCGCTTATCCGGCATGTAACTAATAATGTTATCTAAGGCTTCTTGAAACCCCATGTCTAACATTCTATCAGCTTCATCTAAAACTAAAGTGGTAAGGTTATCAAGGTTAAGATTAGCTTTGCGCAGGTGTTCTTCAACGCGCCCAGGTGTTCCCACTATAATGTGTGCGCCGTGCTCCAAAGAGCCCACCTGCGGCCCAAAAGACATACCGCCACATAAGGTAAGCACCTTAATATTATGAATACCGCGGGCAAGTTTGCGTATTTCTACAGACACCTGATCGGCCAACTCACGCGTTGGGCACAACACCAAAGTTTGTACACGAAAGCGTTTTACATCTAGCTTATTCAGCAAACCCAAAGCAAAGGTCGCTGTTTTGCCAGAGCCAGTTTTAGCCTTTGCTATAACATCTTTATTAGCCAAAATAGGCGGCAAACCTTGCGCCTGAATGGGCGTCATTTCAGAGTAACCTAAGCTTGAAAGGTTCTCTACTAAGGCGGTGTTTAAGCCTAAACTGGCAAAATCATATTGTGACAAGGTGATTCTCGTATATTATTTGGTGACGAATTAAGGCCCATATTCTACCAGAATATCGCGCCGTTAGTTATTGATCATCTCATCCAACAACTGCTTGCGTTGATCTACTTGATCACCTTGTAACACAAAGCCACTGAGCGTGCCATTGCCATTAGTAAAACGAGCAATCATGCCAGTATCAGCTTGCTCCAATAGCCACTGGCCTGTCTGGCCTGGAGGCGGTGCTAATAAAGTAATTGGGCATACTGGTGTCTTAACTACCACGGTCATTTGTGGGTAACTCACCTCAGTAAAAGTGCCGGTAAGTGTTTGTGATAGGGCTTGGATACCCCAATAAATAGGCGCAATATAAGGCTGCAACTGGCCATCAAACTCAACGCAATCACCCAAAGCATACACATGAGGCATATTGGTCATTAAACGACTATCAGTTTTGATACCCACACCACAGGTAATGCCACTATTAATGGCAAGTTTTGTACGTGCTTGTAACCCCACAGCAGACACAATAACGTCTACCTCTAATATGTCTCCACTTTTTAAGGTAACGGTGTAACCCGCATCTCGGTTATTGGGTTGCATGTAATTAATGGATGCTACTGTATTGTCCAGCCACCAATTTACACCAATGGCAGATAATGCATGCTCTAACTCACGCCCCACCAATTCTGGCACCAAACGATCCATAGGCCAAGAAGTGAGGCCCACCACATTCACTTGCTTGCCAGCTGCCGCTAAATCGTTAGCAAACTCACAACCAATTAAGCCATTGCCAATAAGTAATACACGCTCCTTACCTTCTAGCAAGGCCCTATAACGGCGGTAATCCCCTAGGTCGTTAACACTGATCACGTCTGCGCTAGCATTACCTGCAAAAGGTATTTTAATGGCCTGTGCGCCTTGAGCCAACACTAGCTGGCCATAGGGTTGTTGGCCTAGGTTAGTGAATAGTTTTTTAGCCTGGGTGTCTACACGTTCAACAATACAATGAGTAACGATAGTAATATTTAAACGATTAGCTCGGTCTAATGGTAACTCAACCACTAGGTCTTGTGCTGTTTGTTGCATAGCTAAGCCCGTTGATAAAGCAGGCTTAGAGTAATACATGCCCTCATCTTGGGTTAGAACCACTACGCCTATTTCATGATTAAGCTTACGAATAGCTTCTGCAAGGTTAAAACCCGCATAGCCGGAGCCTACAATAACTATAGCGCCTTGAGGTTTTTCTAGGGCCGACAATACTGACGCAGCTGCCGTAGTATTAGCCCCTGATTCAATGGGCTTTGCCGGCATCTCAATCATTTCAAAATCTTCTTTGCCTACCAAGCAGTCTGGGCATAACCAATCATCTGGTACATCATCCCAACGTGTGCCTGGTTCTATGCCATCATGGGGCCAACCTAATGCTTCGTCATAAATAAAACCACAAATAATACAAAGCCATTTTTTATACGGCGCAGACTGATCAGCAGATGACATAGATATTTCTCTAGGGTGTTAAACGAATTGCAATATTTTTAGTGCGAACGTAATTATACAAAGCTTCTTGTCCTTTTTCACGTCCAAATCCAGATTTTCCTACTCCACCAAAAGGCGTGCTTATACCACCAGCAAACCATTCATTGACAAACACTTGGCCGGCCACTAACGCACGGCTAGCACGTAAGCCTAGGCTTATGTTCTGAGTAAATACACCGGCCACCAAACCAAACTCGGTACCGTTAGCCAAAGTGTAGGCCTGTTCTTCGGTATTAAATTTCATTAATACTAACACTGGCCCAAACACTTCTTGCTGGGCTATGTCAGTGTTGGCTTGCGCTTCTATGATAGTGGGTGGCATAAAGTACCCAGCTCTAGACACTGGCGTACCCCCCAACAAACAGTTGGCACCTTGCTCTTTAGCGCGCACACACATGGCTGCAATCTTATCTAGCTGAGCTTTGGTTAGTATAGGTGTAACATCGGCTTCGTCCATGCCTGCTCCCACACTCTTGCCAGCAAAACGGGTGATTAACCGCTGTTTAACGTCTTCATAAATGCTCTCATGTACAATTAAACGTGACATGGCAGAACATACTTGTCCAGCATTAAAGAGATTGCCTACTTCCGCGCTAGAGATTACTTGGTCGATATTTGCGTCAGCAAAAACTACCCCTGCAGACTTACCACCTAGTTCCATCACACAAGGCACCACATGTTCTGTAGCAGCCTTCATAATGGCTTGCCCTGTGGCTACGGAACCTGTAAAAACAATTTGGTCAATATCGCTGTGAGCCACTAACGCAGCCCCTGTATCATAACCATAACCACAGAGTATATTTACCGCACCTTTTGGCACCTTGGCATTAGCCATGGCTTGCGCTAACAAAGCCACTGCTAATGGGGTTAACTCTGGCGACTTGATCACTACACTATTACCAGCGGCTAAAGCAGGTGCTAACGATCGTGCCACCAAAGAAACAGGGAAGTTCCATGGAATCACTTGAGCTGAAACTCCAAACGGTTCGTACTCAGTAAAATCTACTAAACCATCACCTAGGGGGATAGACTTTCCTTCTATCTTGTCGGCCATGCCTGCATAGTATTCAAAGTAGCGTGCTGCTTCCTCAAACTCCCACACTGCATTAGTTAAGGGTTTGCCATTTTCCAAGCACAAAAGCTGCCCACCACGGATTGCTAAGGCCCGTATTCCTGCTGCAATAGTATGCAGTAATTGCATGCGCTCGTAGGGCGCCATACCGGCCATAAGGCGCAAGTTATGACATTCACGAGCAGCACTCACAGCCTCATCAACCTGCTCTAGCGAAGCACAGGCTATAGTACCCACAAGATCACCTGTAGCAGGATTTTCTACCTTAATAGTCTGTTCACTATCGACCCATTCGCCGTTGATGTAATTAGTCCAATGGGTGATGCCCTGTTGAAGCTGATTCATAACTTTAAACTCCCATTTTTTGTGTGCTTTTAATTAAACGTTTGGCCGCCCATTGGTGGAAATAATGTGTGGGATTATCTAACACTGGCGAAAACTTACCCCCGCTAAACCCAGGGGACGCTCTACCACGCTGCATGCCTTCTACCACTCCTACATCTTCACCAAAAACCTCTTTCCAAGCGGCTAAAGTGGCGTCTCTGCAGCCTTTATATTTTGGTTTAATGGCCTCATCACCCACATACATCAAACGTAAATGCTCAATAGTCTGATCATGTGCTACTGGTTCCAATACAATGGCAAAGGTATGGTCGGCCTGAATACCCAGTAACACATTAGGAAATATAGTAATGTATTCGGCCTCTTTCATCTGTTCTGCCTGCCATTCTGGGAACACAGGCAAGCGCGCTCCAGCCGAATCTGCTAGGTCATAAACCATAGTGCCTTGGCCTGCAAACTCATTAGCAAACATAATATGATAATGATCTTGAATACGAGAATAAACATTTAAATTGGGATGAATCCAAGGCAAATGATAACTCTCACAGTAGTTTTCTACAGCTAGTTTCCAATTACAAGCCACTTTTAAGGTGAACATACCTTGTTCTTTACCTTCACAAGAATCTTCTCTGCGCATACGGTGATAACCTGTATCACCCAAGAAAGGCTGCCAGCGCTCTACCACTGGTGCAATAAATTGCTCAAATGCATTAGCCTTGCCATCTAAGTTGATAAATATAATGTCAAACCATACGGCACTAAACACCTCTTTCATGCCATGTTTTTCGCACACTACACTGTCTACTTTATGGACACCCACGCCACCAATGTGAGGGGTGCCTTTAAGTTTGCCAGTTAAGTCATAAGTCCACGAATGATAAGGGCAACGGATACTCCCTTGAATGGGCCCTGCTTCGTTAATAAGCATCATGCCACGGTGGCTACATACATTATGAAATACACGAATCACATCATCTCGATCACGTATTATAACCAACGGTAAACCCATAAAATAAATCGGTTTAACGTAACCAAGTTCTGGTAAATCGCCAGCAAAACCAATTCCAGACCATGTCTTTGCGAACAAACGATCACGCTCTTGAGTAAATAGGGCTGGATCGTTATATAGCAGATTAGGTAGTCCGCTGGCTTCCTCAATTGAAAGCATGGCGTTTTCTAGGCTAGTAAGTGGAATACGGTCAAAGGCGTTCATTGGCAAGTCCGTGGATAGATTATTACATTGACGTAAGACAAATAATGGCGCTACTTTGCCTCAAAAATTAGTCAGTAACAAACGATCATTAATCACCTAACTCATGACTTTAACTCATATGTTATTAATTAACCAAAGTCTAAATTCATCTAAAGATTGCTTCTTACTACCTACTAAAGACGTCATCAAATAAAACCCAGCTTCGGTATCTAAAGTTTTATCAAACACCTTAACCAAGCTTCCTGTAGTCAAATAATCAGTCAGCAGATGGTCCCATGCTAGTGCCACTCCCTGACCTTGCTGAGCGGCCTGAATCAACATGTTGTAATGGCTAAAAGTAACCTTGTGCTGAGGTACAACAGGCGACATGCCCAAACCTTCAAACCAGTTGGGCCAATTAAACCAACCCACTGTTGGGTTTTCTAATACCAATTGCCTTGTGGCCAACAACTGCGTTGGAGATAACTGACTATGTTGTGCTAAAAAATCGGGGCTAGAAACAACAAAAACACGTTCTGAAAAAAGGCGATCCACATGGTAAGAGACAGGATGAGCCGCACTAAAACCGATGCAACAATCAAAATCTGCAGTGTCTACTTCTAGTACATTATCAGTCACCAATAACCGTATGTCTGTGTCTGGATAGGCCCGTGAATACTCTGCTATCCGGGGCATAAGCCATAATGACGCAACAGCATGGCTTGCCGCAATGGTGATTTGTGTTTCTTGTATGGGGTTTTTAACAGCATAGGTGGCCATGGAAATTTGATATAAGGCATCTGCTATGTGTCGATGGTATTCCCGCCCCGCGGCAGTTAGCCGCACTTGACGCTGCTGGCGATCAAATAAAACGATGCCCAAATTTTCTTCTAAGCTGCGTATTTGGTGGCTAATAGCACCTTGGGTAACAAACAGTTTAGCCGCAGCCTGAGTAAAACTGATACTAGTAGCCGCCGCATCAAAGGCGACCAACGCATTTAATGGGGGTAAGGTTTTTGAATTTAATGACATTACTAAAACTCATTTGTTATTAGCATTAGATTATGCCGTTACTAGTGCTAATATCACACCCTAATGGATTAAATATTTTAATAATCAGGTAATTATCATTAGTTTGTTTTATAATTTTTCATGAAAAATATTCCTACCGAATTACTACGCACTTTTATCACTATCGTAGACCTAGGCGGCTTTACGCTTGCAGGCACAGTATTAGGTCGCTCTCAACCCGCTATTAGCTTACAAGTAAAGCGCCTAGAAGAGCTGTTAGACATTACCGTATTTCAACGCAATAACGGCCTACAAGTAACCGAAGAAGGTGAAGTGTTACTTGGCTTCGCCAGACGCATGTTAGACATCAATGACAGCGCCGTCACTCGCTTAGCTAAAAGCAGAGTTTCTGGGCAAGTACGTTTAGGGATACCCAATGATTTTGAAGTGTCCTTTTTGCCGCGCTTACTTAGCCAGTTTGGCCAAGCCCACCCTGAAGTGACTTTAGAAGTGAATTGCGATTTAAGTGTGAAGTTATTAAAGGATTTCCAACAGGGGCATTACGACCTAGTATTGGCCACAGACAGTTTAGAAGAAACCTTGCAACAAAACTCTCGCGATGAGTTTCATGAAGCGATTGTTTGGGTAACTAATGGGCACTTTGACTGGTTTGAAAATCAGCCCATACCTTTGGTAGTTTACCCCACAGGATGCCGCTATCGACAGCAAATAATCACCAAGCTCAATGCCACAGGTATTGCCTGGCGCATCGCCTACAGCTCTTCCAGCTTATTGGGCATTAGTGCTGCTATAGAAGCGGGCTTGGGCATTAGCGCCCTAGCCCGTAGCACAGTGCCTTTGGGCTTGCACAGCCATATACAAATACAAGACGGCCCACAACTGGGCCATGTAAAATTGGTATTCAAGCAAGATCGGGGCAATCAATCCGACGCTACTAAGCGTTTGTATGAATATCTCTATACTGGCCTAGAACAATCAGCGAGTTAAAATAAGTAACCCTGCACTGCCCATAAGACCAGCAGTGACTCGGTTTAAGCGTTTTACGGCCGTATGCTGGCTAAAAATCTTACGTGCTTTACTGGCGCTAAACGCAATCAGCATTAACCCTAACATCAACGCAACAAAATTAAGCCCCACAACCAACACCACGCCTTTTGTAGTTAGTACAGTTAAGTCTATAAAGGTAGGTAAAAATGCAATGTAAAACAACATGACTTTTGGGTTAGTACCTGATATCAGCATGCCTTCTGCATAACTCATTACAAAACTGGCGCTCTTAGAACGAGTGGGTGCAACTACCGCTGTATTTAATTCAACAGGCGCATGCCAAACTTGCCAAGCCAAGTAGAACAAGTAAGCCGCGCCACACCAACGGATAATGGTAAAAACCACTTGGTATTCATTAGCAATGTAAGCAAGGCCAAATACTACCAATAGTAAATACACTATATCGCTAATAGTCATGCCTAGCGCTAAACCCCAGCAAGCACTACCACCCTGCTTAAGGGTCTTAGCTATAAGCGCAAAAACGCCAGGGCCTGGGGTAATAGAAAATATAAACACTGCCACAAAATAGGCTAAAGAAAATTCCAATGTCATCTCACCACCCACTCATCAATTAAGCTATAAGCCGTATGTTAATGCATCCAAAACAGGCAATGGCACTGTATCAAGCACTATTGTTAAGATTGACCCATTTAACGAATAACGTTAACATTTACGCCGATAAATTACAGCTTGTGGACGGCTACTAAGGGGCATATTCAGCACTCTGGGCTATTCATTAATTAGGCACATCAAGGAACACCCATGTCACAAGTCATCACAGGTACGGTAAAGTTTTTCAACGACACTAAAGGCTTTGGCTTTCTCGAGCAACCCAATGGCGTAGACGTATTTGTTCACTTTAGCGCCATTATTAAAGAAGGTTACAAGAGCCTAGAACAAGGCCAGCAAGTTCAGTTCACCATCGCCGAGAGTGAAAAGGGCTTACAGGCCGTTAACGTTGCACCTATATGACAGAATAAATGACACAATAACAAACTGAACTAACACCTTATGTCTTACACTGGGGTATTAGCGTGCTCGTTATAAACCTTGCTGTCCATCATTAAATGCAAGCTTTTGCCCGTATAAGGAGAATTGGCTTTCACTACATTCATGTTGAGCTCTATGCCTAAACCCGGTTTAGCATTAGGGATAATGTAACCTTTTTGCCAGTCTATTTTTTCCTCTACTACTTCTGCATGAAAACCGTCCCATGTGCCAATGCTTTCTTGAATTAAAAAGTTAGGGGTGGCTGTTGCCAGCTGAATGCTAGCGGCTGCACCTATGGGGCCGTTGTATAAATGCGGGGCTATTTGGCAGAAATATACTTCGGCTAAGGCGGCAATTTTTTTAGCTTCTAATATGCCGCCTACTCGGCCTAAGTTCATTTGCAAAATAGACGCGGCGTTGTGCTTCAATACGTCATGAAATTCATACTTAGTGGTTAAACGCTCGCCAGTAGCAACGGGAATACTGGTTTTAGCAGCTACTCTAGCCATGGCCTCTGGCTGACCTGGAGGCACAGGCTCTTCAAACCACAAAGGGTCATAAGGTTCTATGCGCTGGGCTAAGCGAATGGCAGATGCTGGCGTCATTTGGCCATGGGTGCCAAATAATAAGTCACAGTTAGTACCTACAGCATCACGAATTTTACGGCAGAAGGTTTCACTGCGTTCTAACGCAGCAAGAGAGATTTGATGACCAGAATAAGCGCTATAAGGCCCAGCTGGGTCAAACTTAAGTCCAGTAAAACCTTGTTCCATGTTTTGCAGAGCACATTCCACGGCTAAGTCTGGGCAATCATAATCATACTCGCCTTTGCTGTTGGTAGGGTACAGGTAAGTGTAAGTGCGCAATTTGTCGTGTACTTTGCCACCGATCAACTCATACACTGGTTTGCCAGCAGCTTTACCAATAATGTCCCAACAGGCCATTTCTAGGCCACTAACGGCACCCATCATGGTGAGGTCTGGGCGCTGGGTAAAACCACTGGAATAACATTCACGAAAAAAACGTTCAATATGATGGGGGTCATGGCCTTTAAGATAACGATCAAATACGTCATTTAAGGCCTTAGCCATTACCTCTGGATGAAAGGTAGAGGCATAAACTTCGCCCACACCTTCAATACCACAACTAGTTTGTAGGGTGACAAAAATCCAATACATACCACCAACGTGAGGAGGGGGTACGGCCACAATATGGCTTTGCATGGAGGCTACTTTCATAAAAAGTCTCTTGTTGTTGCAGATATAAAGGGTTGTGCGAAATATAGCTCTTTTGGGGAATGTTATGCCAGCTTTTCATGTCTTGTTTACATAAAAAATTAACTAAAAATCATGTAAGAATTTTGCAACCAAGGACACACCACGTTAGTGGTGCATGTTAAGAATGAACGTGTATTAGTATTCTACCGGCTGAGCGCCTCTAAACTACACCATATATGCAGGGCCTTTACCGTCTGCACTGGGTTGAAAATGCACAGACACTTCACCTAACTTGGTCAGCGCTTGTACTGCATCTTGATCATCACGTAATTCAAAGGCATTAAACCCAACCCGTTGCATAAAGTCGATGCGATCCATAGCCACATCGCCCACTGCACGAATTTCACCCTCAAACCCATTGCGGCGGAGCATGCGGGCGATACTAAAGCCACGGCCATCAGTAAAGGCCTCAAACTCAATAGCAATCATCGATAATTTATTAGCGTTGGCTAACAAACTTGATAAATCATCTTCGCCGTTAGTTAACACCGCGTCCCCTGTTCCTGTCCCTTCAATGAGCCAGTCAGAAAATCTAAGTTGTGGTGTTGCAGCATGTTTAATACTAAGCTGCCGATCTTTTATGAGTGCCATAAACACGCTCCTTAAACGGTGCAAAACCGACTCTACGTACAAGTTGCAAAAATGATTCATCAGTTTCACGGAGTTCTACATAAACGTCAAATATCTGTCCAAGCACCACTACTACCTGATCTTGATCAATAGAACGACCTAATATTTTACCGAGGCTTGCGTCATTTGCAGCCGAACCACCTAAGCTAAATTGGTAAACTTGTTTACCCCCCTTTTCAACACCTAAAATGCCAATATGCCCCACATGATGGTGACCACACGCGTTAATGCAGCCAGAAATTTTTAGTTGAATGTCTCCCAGTTCATACTGGTAGTCCATGTCATCGAAGGTTTCATTAATTTGACGTGAAAGTATCAAGGTTTCAGCATTGGCTAGGCTACAAAAATCTAGCCCCGGGCAGTTAATCATATCTGTTATAGTGCCCACGTTGGCGCGGGCCATACCCAAGCTTTGTAATTTTATCCACAAGGCTAAAAGGTCACATTGAGCTACATCGGCTAGCACTAAATTTTGATCGTGAGTTGAGCGTAATTCAGCAAAGCTGAATTCATCAGCTAAAGCCGCAATACCATCCATCTGTTGATGGCTCACATCACCTGGCGCCTGCAGCTGGTTTTTAAGGCCCACAATAACAATACGATAACCGGATTGCTTATGGTCTCGGGTGTTTTGTCTATACCAGGTGGCAAACTGAGGATGTTTTGCAAAGGTATCTTCTAGTATGCTTTCGGTCAGTGCTGCCTGCGCTATAGGTAAGTAATCAGGCGCTTTAAAAAAGCCTTTTACCCGTTCTATTTCTGCTTCAGGCAAACGTAATTCTTTGCCCTTAATAAGTTGCCATTCGGCTTCAACCATTTCACCAAAGGCTTCAATACCGACGGCATTAACCAAAATTTTGATACGGGCTTTGTATTTATTATCACGACGGCCATTAAGGTTATAAACCCTTAGCACTGCATCTAGGTACGATAACAGTTCTTCTGGCTCTAGAAATTGACGTACGGTTTTTCCAATCACTGGTGTGCGACCTAAACCGCCACCAACCAGTACTTCAAAACCCATCACGCCCGCTTCATTACGATACAAATGTAGGCCGATGTCGTGCACTTGAGATGCAGCACGATCACTAGATGAACCAGACACCGCAATTTTGAATTTTCTAGGTAAGTAAGCAAACTCTGGATGCAAAGTGCTCCACTGCCGAATAAGCTCGCACCACGGACGTGTGTCTTCTATCTCGTCTGCACTAACGCCTGCAAATGGGTCGGTGGTGGTGTTACGAATACAATTACCACTGGTTTGTATTGCGTGCATCTGTACCTTAGCTAAATCTGCTAAAATATCAGGTACAGAATCCAGTGTTGGCCAGTTAAACTGCATGTTCTGGCGGGTAGTGAAATGGCCATAACCTTTGTCATAAGTCCTTGAGATTTGTGACAGTGTACGCAATTGATCACTTTTCATTAGGCCATAAGGAATGGCTACACGAAGCATGGGAGCAAGACGTTGAATATAGAGCCCGTTCATGAGTCGCAGCACACGAAACTCGTCTTCTGGTATTTCTCCAGCTAGGTAACGACGGGGTTGATCACGATACTGTTCCACTCTTTGGTCTACGAGTGTTT
>CAJXEN010000039.1 GCA_913052465.1 uncultured Oceanospirillaceae bacterium | reverse complement strand
GTGTGCCCCTTCTGGTGCATCTACTGGTTCTCGTGAAGCGCTGGAGCTGCGTGATGGTGACAAGTCACGTTATTTAGGTAAAGGCGTTCTTAAAGCTATTGCTGGTATTCATGGGCCTATCTTAGAACGTTTAAGGGGTATGGATGCAACTGATCAAGAGGCTTTGGACACAGCTATGATCGATTTAGATGGCACCGAAAACAAAGAAGTTCTTGGTGCCAACGCAATTCTTGCTGTGTCCCTAGCAGCAGCTAAAGCAGCAGCGATATATAAGGGTGTGCCGCTATACGCCCATATAGCAGACCTTAATGGTACTTCAGGTCAATACAGTATGCCTGTGCCAATGATGAATATCATCAACGGTGGTGAGCATGCTGATAATAACGTGGATATTCAGGAGTTTATGGTGCAGCCAGTAAATGCGCCTACCTTTGCAGAAGCGTTGCGCTGTGGTGCTGAAATATTCCACGCCCTTAAAAAAGTGCTCAGCCAAAGAGGTTTAAGTACGGCTGTGGGTGATGAAGGTGGTTTTGCTCCAAATTTGCCTTCAAATGAAGCAGCGCTGGATGTTATTGCTGAAGCAGTAGCGTATGCTGGCTATGAGCTTGGCACTGATGTGACATTGGCTTTAGACTGTGCAGCATCTGAGTTTTATGACAATGGTACCTATAACCTAAGCGGCGAAGGTAAGTCCTTCGACGCAGCCGGCTTTGCTGATTATTTAACCCAGCTCACCCATAACCACCCTATAGTGTCTATTGAAGATGGTATGGATGAGAGTGATTGGGATGGGTGGCAAGACCTTACCCAAAAATGTGGTGATCGTATTCAGCTGGTAGGTGATGATTTATTCGTTACTAATACTAAAATATTGAACCGTGGTATTGAACAAGGTATTGGTAATTCCATCTTGATTAAGTTTAATCAAATTGGTTCTCTTACTGAAACTTTGGCGGCCATACGTATGGCCCAAAAAGCTGGTTTTAGTGTGGTTATTTCTCATCGTTCAGGCGAAACAGAAGACACTACTATTGCAGATTTGGCAGTTGCCACTGCTGCTGGCCAAATTAAAACTGGGTCACTATGCCGTTCGGATAGAGTAGCAAAATATAACCGTTTATTACGAATAGAGCAGGAACTAGGTGCTGACGCTCCTTATCGAGGGCGTCAGGAAATCAAAGGCCAATGAGAATTGTTGACCTCATCTAGGGAGCTTGCATTGGTTAAGTATGGCCAAGGTTGGCTCCCTTTTTTGTTGATATGTTTATGAAATGGTTAGTTGGGTTAATTTTTTTCGCCTTAGTTGCTATGCAGTACAGCCTTTGGTGGGGACAATCTGGTTTACTTGAGGTTGCACTCTTGCAGGAACGGATAACGGCTCAAGAAGCAGTGAATGCAGGCTTGTCTAAGCGTAACCGACAACTGCATGCCGAAGTACTGGACTTGAAGCAAGGAATCTCCGCAATCGAAGAACGTGCGCGCCATGATCTGGGCATGATCAAACCTAATGAAACCTTTTACCAACTCGTGGAAGATTAATGACCAGTTTGGAATTACAACCTCTGCTGTGGCCTGTTGACTGGGCTTATGCCTCTGGAATGCCTCAATCTGAAGCCCACATCAAAACCCACTGTAGTGACTTTTTAGTCACAGAACATCTTGGTTACGAACCTTGTGGTGAGGGTGAGCATGTTTACCTGGACATCACCAAAACTGATACCAACACAGATTTCTTAGCACGTAATATTGCTAAACTTGCAGGCGTTCCTGCGCGGCAAGTTAATTATTCAGGCCTAAAGGATCGAAGAGGGATCACCAGGCAGTGGTTTGGTGTGCATCTGCCAGGTAAGGCGGAATCAGTAGACCCTGATTGGCAGCTTTTGCAAAGTCCAGAAGTCCATCTGCACCAAGTGATAAGGCATCAGCGTAAGTTAAAAACTGGAGTGCATCAGGGCAATTTTTTTGCTATTCGGTTATGTAATATCAAAGCCAGTGACGCTTTAGAGCAAAAGCTAGCGGTCATTTCTCAGCAAGGTGCACCTAACTACTTTGGTGATCAGCGCTTTGGGCACCATGGCGGAAACCTTAGCCTTGCATTGTCTATGATGCAAGGTAAACGTATCAAAGATCGTTTTAAACGCGGCATGGCCTTGTCTTCAGTACGCTCTTATCTATTTAACCAATTATTGAGCCAGCGAGTTAGTGATGGCTCTTGGTTAAAGGCGGCTGTTGGAGAGCGCTGTATTTTTAGTGACGGATTTAGTCAGTTTGAGGCCTGTGAGCCATCTGCTTTAGCGGGTGTTCAGCAGCGTATTGATACTGGTGATTTAGCCCCAACTGGAGTGATGGCTGGCCGTGTTGGCAATCCACTAGTTACTCCCGCTAGTGTCTATGAAGCACAAGTTTTAGCACCATGGCTTCCATGGATAGAGGCTTTAGTTGAGCAAGATCTCACAGCCCAAAGACGTAGTTTGCGCCTATGGCCTAAAGACTTTAGCTGGCAATGGTGTAAAGGTAATGTATTGGAGCTAAATTTTCATTTGATGAGAGGGAGTTATGCGACCGCATTAGTGCGAGAAATTGCTCACGCAGAACAACCAAAATCATAACTGACAAAAATTAATATAAGGAATGACCACATGCAGTTACTGATTTCTAATGATGATGGTGTTCATGCTTTAGGCTTGTTTCATTTAGTACAACAGCTGGTACTAGATCATCAAGTAACGGTCATTGCGCCCGATCGGGATTTGAGTGGTGCAAGTAATTCATTAACCTTATCTCGTCCAGTTAAACTCATTGAACAAGATAATGGTTTTCTTGCCGTCGATGGTACCCCTGCAGATTGTGTGCACTTAGGTATCAATGGGGCGCTAGACATTACGCCTGACATGGTGGTTTCTGGTATTAATCATGGTGCTAATTTGGGTGATGATGTGCTTTATTCAGGCACAGTTGCAGCGGCGATGGAAGGGCGCTACCTTGCTCATCATTCGATGGCTGTTTCTTTGGTGGGTAAAGTTCACTTTGAGACTGCTGCAAAAGTGGCAAGGCAACTAGTAACAAGCATACAGCAACTTAATTTACCGCCGCGCTGCATTATTAATGTAAACGTGCCAGACGTTCCTTATGAACATATCAAAGGTGTTAAAGTTACCCGCCTAGGCAGCCGAGAACTTGGGGGAGCTGCTATTGATGCTCAAGATCCTAGAGGTCATAAATGTTACTGGATAGGGCCGGTAGGTCAAGTTAAGGATGCTAGTGCAGGCACAGATTTCCATGCCATAGAACATGGCTATGTGTCCGTTACGCCTTTGTCGCCAGATATGGCGTGCCATAGTGCCTTTGGCACAGTAACTGATTGGTTACGGAGCGCTTATTGATGCGCTACATCGTCACTGACCCGAAGCGAACTATGGCCAACAGGCAGGGTATAGGTATGACGTCTCAGCGGACAAGAGAGCGGTTGGTTGATGTGTTACGAGGGCTAGGTGTTCAAGATACGAGGGTGTTGGACGTAATGTGCTCCACCCCTCGCCATTTGTTTTTAGATGAGGCCTTGGCTCATCGAGCCTACGAGGACAAATCTCTTCCTATTGGTCATAACCAAACGCTATCACGACCATATACTGTTGCGCGCATGAGTGAGCTTTTATTAGCCTCGTGCACTGCTAACAAAGTATTAGAAATCGGCACAGGCTCTGGTTACCAAACTAGCATTTTGGCTCAATTAGTACCTAGAGTGCTAACCATGGAGCGTATAGAACCGTTGCTAACGCGAGCTAAACTTCGCTTGCAGCAAATGGACATCCACAATGTTGTTTATAAACATGGTGATGGCTACGAAGGATGGCCTGCACGAGAGCCTTTTGACGGTATTTTGGTAACGGCAGCACCTTCACAGGTGCCTCAAGCTCTGCAGTGGCAACTGGCTGAAGGTGGATGTATGATTATTCCTGTGGGAGATGATGATCAATGTCTGTTGAGAATTACCCGCTGTGGGAACCACTTTAGTAAACAGAAAGTAGAAGCAGCTAACTTTGTACCCCTAGTTAATGGATTAATATGATGACGAAAAGAACTGCAGCGATACAATGGCGAACATTCATTACTGGCATGCTCATGGGTGCTGCAGACTTAGTGCCTGGTATATCTGGTGGCACAGTGGCTTTGTTGAGCGGCATTTATGGCCGTTTATTAGCCGCCATAGGCCATTTTAATCTACATTTCTTAAAGCTAGTTATTGCTCGGCAGATGAATAAAGCTTGGAACTATATCGATGGCCTATTTCTGTTGAACCTTGCCCTTGGTATCGTAATTGCACTGTTGTTATTATCCAAGTTGATTAGTTGGCTTTTACTTGTGCAGCCTTTGATCATGTGGAGTTTGTTTTTGGGTTTGATTATAGTGGCAAGTTTGATGCTGCTAAAGGAACTATCTACCCATAATCAGTTGCGTCGAAGCTGGCTTTTATTAGGTGTGCTCGCAAGCGTAGCGCTAGCTAATGTGTCGTTGCTACAACCGGTGGAGAGTTTTTCTGGTTGGGGCTACTTATGGTTGGTGGGAGCAGGCGCTTTGGCGATTAGTGCTATGCTACTACCTGGTGTTTCTGGAAGTTTTATATTACTCATGCTGGGCATATACCCCTTTCTTATCGCTCGTTTGGCGGCCTTTGATATTGTAATTATTGCTATCTTTGCCATCGGCTGTAGTTTTGGCTTATTAGCCTTTAGCCGACTCATTAGCTATTTACTCAAGCGTTATACTGCAACAGTGATGAGCCTTTTAGCTGGTTTAATGATGGGTTCAGTGGTGAAGTTATGGCCATGGAAGCATACAACCAGTTACCGCTTAAATAGCGCTGGATTAGAAGTACCATTGCAACAAGAAAATCTTATGCCTTGGGTCTATAGCCAAATGACAGGTGTCGACAATCAGCTTATTTGGTGCCTGTTAGTCTTTTTATTGGCGGGCTTTTTAGTGGCTAAGTTTGGTCGTATTCAATTACAAGACTTGGCAGGGTAGATATGACGTGTAACACTGGAGCTATGCAAGTAATTAGGTGTTTTAGCATTGGCGTAGTAGCTCTTTTACTTGCGTCGTGTGGTGCCAGCCAATATGCACCAGTACAGGAGTTAGGTTACAGTAACGCTCAACTTTCAGCGGGCAATAGTGTACAAAGTGCTCCGACGTCATATCAAGTCAGGCCAGGTGATACCATGTTTGCAATTGCTTGGCGTTTTGGTTGGGATTATAAAAAACTAGCTAAAGCGAATGGTATAGCTTCTCCCTACACTATTTATGTTGGCCAGAAAATTTATTTTAATGATATAAATAGTAATAAATTAATTGGTTCTAATATCGTCAAGCAGTCAGTCAAAAAGCCTGATGTTAGTTCTAAAATTACGGTCATAAAAACGCGACCTTCATCTTCTATTGCTACTACTAAAGCCCCAGTGGTATCTAACATAAAGCAGAAAGAGGCTTATAAAGGGCCGTCTTCTGTCAAATGGAACTGGCCTTTAAAGGGGAAGCTGATGCAAGGGTTTTCTAATGAAAATGGGGCTTTTCATGGTATTGATCTATCGTCTACCCTAGGCAAACCGGTAAAAGCTGCATCTAGTGGAATGATAGTATATGCTGGTAGTGGTATTCAAGGATACGGCAAACTTGTTGTGGTAAAACACAATAATACCTTTCTTAGTGCATATGCCTACAATAGCCGTATTTTAGTAGTGGAAGGTACAAAAGTTAAAGCTGGCCAAGTGATAGCAGAGGTAGGTAAAGGTCCTCAATTGGACCCAAGGTTACATTTTGAAATTCGCAAAGATGGTAAGCCGGTTAACCCACTGCGCTACCTGCCCAAGCTTTAAGTGTTCTGAGTCAAATGCTGTGACGTTTTGCAATGCAAATAGAAGATGAATTAGGTTAGGTAAATGACACAAGATTTATCCGTAGAAGAGTTACATTCAAAACGTAGTGAATTACTGTATGCGAAATATAAATCTGCCGGAAAATATTCAAATGATGTTGCCAATCCTAAGGACGCTACCCATATCTATTTGGGAGAGATTGGTTTTCGGGCCTTGCTTACGGCAGAGGAGGAACAATATTTTTCGCGTTTGGCGTTGAAGGGTGATGAGCAAGCTCGCAGCCGAATGATCGAAAGTAATTTAAGACTCGTTGTTAAAATTGCACGGCGATACGTTAACCGGGGACTGACTTTACTCGACCTTATTGAAGAAGGTAATCTTGGCTTAATCCGCGCCGTTGAGAAGTTTGACCCTGAAAAAGGGTTTCGGTTTTCAACCTATGGCACATGGTGGATTCGTCAAACTATAGAGCGTGCCATCATGAATCAAGCACGCACAATTCGCTTGCCGATCCACGTGGTCAAGGAGATTAATGTTTATCTGCGGGTATCCAGAGAATTGACGCAAAAGTTAGATCATGATCCAACTGCAGAAGAAATTGCTAATCATCTAGGTAAACCGGTCAAGCAAGTTAGTGCGATGTTGAGCCTAAATGACCGAGTAAGTTCGGTAGATAATTGTCTGGGCCCTGATAGTGATACCACACTGTTGGAAACCATAGCAGACACTAGTAGCCAAGGCCCAGAACATGCCGTCGCAGATAGTAACCTAATGAGTAACATGGAGCAGTGGTTAGATCTACTTACTGATCTTCAAAGGGATGTTATTTGTCGACGCTTTGGCTTGCGCGGTCACACTGTATGTACCCTTGAGCAAGTGGGTAAGGAAATTGGCCTTACCCGAGAAAGAGTGCGGCAAATCCAAGTGGGTGCATTACGCAGCCTGCGAAAAATTTTAGAAACCCAAGGCCTTAGTAGTACCGATGTGCTGGGTGCTAAGCTGTAATGTTATTCGCACTAAAACGCACTTTTTTCAACGCACGCTAGCTGTTCAGTAATTTCTCAACTTGGTAAATCAGATCTAGAGCCTGTCGAGGTGTGAGTTCGTCTGGTTTTTTCTCTTTTAAAAGCAATTCGACTGGGTGAGGTAAGCTACTAAACAAGTCTGATTGAATAGGCTTTATACTAGGCTTTTGGAATGTGTTCATACCTTCGTTTTGTTCTAAATTTTGCAACTTTTTCCTGGCTTCGGCTATCACGTGTGTTGGCACACCAGCTAGCTTAGCTACTTGTAGGCCATAGCTTTGGCTAGCTGGACCTGGGAGAACTTTATGCATAAATATGATGTTGTCATCATGTTCTGTTGCCTCTAAATGGACATTATCCACTTGTGACAACTGGTCGGCTAACTGTGTCATTTCAAAATAGTGCGTGGCAAAAAGGGTAAGTGCACCAATGTCCTGAGCCAGATTCAAGGCGCATGACCAAGCTAATGATAAGCCGTCAAAGGTACTGGTGCCGCGGCCCACCTCATCCATCAAAACTAGGCTCTTAGCGCTTGCATTGTTTAGGATGTTAGCAGTTTCGGTCATTTCCACCATAAAGGTTGAGCGGCCACCAGCGAGGTCATCACTGCTGCCCATTCGAGTAAATACTCGATCAACAATTCCTATGATAGCGTCTAGTGCCGGCACATAAGACCCAATTTGGGCCATAATAACGATTAAGGCGACTTGGCGCATGTAAGTAGATTTGCCGCCCATGTTGGGCCCAGTAATCATCATCATGCTGGCGTCAGCAGAAAGATTGGTATTGTTGGCCACAAACGGATCAGTAATTAATTGCTCTACCACCAGGTGGCGGCCCTGGGTGATGGTGATCCCAGGCTCTACTTTTAACATTGGCCGACGAAGGTCTAGACTGATTGCGCGTTCAGCTAGGCAGCACAGAACATCGAGCTCGCTAATGCCGTCTGATGAGCCTTGCAGTTGAGGCAGATGAGCAGCCAAGTTTTCAACCAAGGCCTCATAAAGCACCTTTTCTCTAGCTAAACTGCGGCTTTTACTGCTCAGCGCTTTGTCTTCAAAGGCTTTAAGTTCTGGGGTGATAAAGCGCTCAGCATTCTTCAACGTCTGCCGCCGAACATATTCAGTAGGCGCTTGAGCAGATTGTAAGCGGCTTATTTCAATGTAATAGCCATGTACGCGGTTATAGCCAACTTTTAGAGTAGATAGCCCCGTCCGATCCCGCTCCTGGGTTTCCAGATCAAGTAAAAATTGGCCTGCATTCTCGCTCAGGCCACGTAGCTCATCGAGCTCTTCGTCATAACCCTTAGCGATTACACCACCGTCTCGGATAACGACAGGTGGGTTATCGACAATAGCCTCATTGAGTAAACTTACGATAGCCGGAAATTCACCAATGTTGGTGGCCAACGATTGGGCTCTTTTAGATTCCACTAATGCTAATGCGATGTGGATGCTTGGTAGCGCGTGGAGACTTGTACAAAGCCGTGACAAGTCACGAGGACGAGCGGACCTCAAGGCGATACGAGACAGGATTCGTTCTATGTCGCCAATTGGTTTTAAGCATTGCTGTAGCTCTTCAGAGTTATCACACGCTACAACCTGGGCGATAAAGTCCTGTCGTTGTTCAAGTGTATCAATGTTTCGTAATGGATTATTGAGCCAGCGGCGTAAAAGCCGGCCACCCATTGGCGTAGAGGTTGTATCGATTGTCGCTGCAAGAGTGAAGTGTTCACCACCTTGAATATTATGATCTATCTCCAAGTTCTTGCGGCTAGGGCCATCAAGAATAAGAGTTTCTTGTGGCAGTTCGACTTGTAAGTTACGTAAATGTGGCAGGTCTCCTCTTTGAGTTTCCTTGGCATAATTCAATAGGCAACCAGCAGCACAAATAGCAGCCTTCATTGCATCACAGCCAAAGCCACTTAGATCACGGGTTTTAAATTGGCTGCACAATAACCGCTGGGCAGTATCGTAAGCGAAATTCCAGCTGGCTTGCGGGCGACGACAAGGCCACTCCTGTATGTGGGTGATGACATTACTGGCTTCATCAAAAAGCAGCTCCACAGGCCTTAAGCGTTGCAACTGGGTTAATAGTTGCTCCTTAGTGTTCGCTTCTACTACTGCAAAGCGGCCACTGCTCATGTCCAAACTAGCGATGCCATAAGTCTCATCTAACTGATAAACTGCAGCAAGTAAGTGGTCGCGGTTAGAGTCCATTAATGCTTCATCAGTAAGGGTGCCAGGCGTAACTACACGAACTACCTTTCTGTCTACTGGTCCTTTACTTGTTGCAGGGTCTCCAACTTGCTCGGCCACAGCTACAGAGCGACCAGCATTAACTATTTTAGCGATATACCCTTCTGCTGCATGGTAAGGAATACCGCACATAGGTAAAGGTTTGCCAGCCGACTGTCCTCTTGATGTCAAGGAAATGTCGAGCAACTCCGAGGCGTCTTTGGCATCGCCGTAAAACATTTCGTAAAAGTCACCCATGCGGTAAAATACTAGATCATTGGGGTGCTCGAGCTTGATCCCCAAGTATTGCTGCATCATGGGCGTGTGGTTGCTGAACTGGCTAGTGGCTGCCATGGTGTAATTCCGTGGATAAAAAAAGACTGTCGTTAGGGTCCTCATGTTACTAGAAGCACACCAATACGAGCAATTTAAACTTATCTTAAAGTAGAATTTGATGCTTTAAGTTTTGCTCATCAGAAAACTCATTTGCTGGTGTGTTCATCAAAAGGTGTTTAGCAGCAAATTATTTAATCACGCCTGCATCAAAAAAAGCTAACATACGTTGTTACAAAAGACCTTCATGGCTCTTATTAGTAAGCTATAGTTACTATAAACGTATTAAGCCTTGCACTTTTTTTCAGGTATGGTTTAATACTGTACATATACACAGTAACTGTATGTAATTACAGTGATAGGCAAGACTAAAAACGCAGGCCCTGAGCCTCGAAAACAAGGTGAACCCCATGGATGCAAACAAACAAAAAGCGCTTGATGCTGCGCTAGTTCAAATTGAACGCCAATTTGGTAAGGGTGCAGTAATGCGCATGGGCGACCAACCTAGAGAAGCCATTCCCTCGGTTTCCACAGGTTCTCTTGGGCTAGACATTGCTCTAGGCATAGGTGGGTTACCCTTTGGTCGCATTTGTGAGATTTATGGGCCTGAATCGTCTGGTAAAACTACCCTCACATTACAGGTAATAGCTGAAGCCCAAAAAATTGGTAAAACCTGTGCTTTTGTTGATGCGGAACATGCATTAGATCCAAGCTATGCAGAAAAGCTGGGTGTTAATGTTGATGATTTATTAGTTAGTCAGCCAGATACTGGTGAACAAGCACTTGAAATTACTGATATGTTGGTGCGTTCAAACGCTGTAGATGTGATCATTATTGATTCTGTGGCTGCGTTAACACCAAAGGCAGAAATTGAAGGTGAAATGGGTGATCACCATGTGGGATTGCAGGCGCGATTGCTGTCTCAAGCAATGCGTAAAATTACAGGAAATATAAAAAATGCCAATTGTCTGGTAATATTTATTAACCAAATTCGGATGAAGATTGGTGTGATGTTTGGTAGCCCAGAAACTACTACTGGTGGCAATGCATTAAAATTTTACTCTTCAGTGCGGTTAGATATTCGTCGTATTGGTGCGGTAAAAAGTGGCGACGAAATTATTGGTAACGAAACTCGAGTTAAAGTTGTAAAAAACAAAGTGGCTTCACCTTTTAAGCAAGCGGAATTTCAAATTATTTATGGTAAAGGTATTTTCCGTATGGGTGAAATTATTGATCTAGGTGTCAAACAAAACCTGGTAGACAAGGCTGGTGCTTGGTATGCTTATAAAGGCGACAAAATTGGCCAAGGTAAAGCTAATGCATCTCAGTACCTGCTAGATCACCCTGAGATTGCAGAAGAGATAGAGTTGCAAATTAGGCAGGAGCTTTTGAGTATTTCTAAACCCGCAGACGCCACTAATAATCTGGCAGCGTCTCCAGCGTAATAGATAGACCGTTGACTTAGCGTGGTTATGGAAGAGCGCTCTGTGCTGGCAGATGCTGAAAAGCAAATGTCAGCTTTACGCTATAAAGCCATAGGTTTATTGGCTCGACGTGAGCAATCCCGTGGTGAACTGCGGCAAAAACTGTACCTCAAAGCCGTAGAAAAAGGTTGGAACGTTGACTTAGAATTCTTACTTGATGAGCTTCAGCGCCAAGGTCTACAATCAGATCTACGTTTTTCAGAGGTGCTTGTTCGGTCAAAAGTAAATGCAGGATATGGTCCATTACGTCTCTATCAGTGGGGCGTTAAGTACGATTTGGCACGCGAGTTAGTTTACGACCAAATGGTGCAGCAACAGCATGACTGGTTTGAAAAAGCGCTCCAACAAAAGCGCAAGCACTGTGGTGAAGCCCTAGCTACAAGCCTTCGAGAAAAATCTAAACAAGCACGATATTTGTATCAGCGTGGTTTTTCACAAGAGCAAATTCAGTACGCCTTAAACACACAGCCAGAAGAGTCTCATTGAGTCTGATCATTTATACTAAAGAATGTTTAATAATCAGCAGATTTAGAGCGTAAATGACCCGCAACGGTCGAAAGCTATTGGTGGTTCAGTATATACTTACGCTTTTGTCTTAACAGCGGGACTGAACATGAAAATCGCGGCTATCCGTCAGGCATTCCTTAATTATTACCAAGAATTAGGCCACGAAATTGTGCCTAGTAGTTCTCTAGTTCCTGGCAATGACGCCACCTTGTTATTTACCAACGCCGGCATGGTTCAGTTTAAAGACGTGTTCCTTGGTGACGAAGGCCGCCCATATAATCGTGCCGTTTCATCTCAGCGTTGTGTTCGTGCAGGTGGTAAGCACAATGATTTAGAAAATGTTGGCTATACTGCCCGCCATCACACGTTTTTCGAAATGTTGGGTAACTTTAGTTTTGGTGATTATTTTAAGCAAGACGCTATTAAGTTTGCCTGGGATTTTTTAACCAAAGAATTAGGTCTTCCAGAAGAAAGATTGTGGGTTACTGTGCATCACAGTGACACCGAAGCTGAAAGAATTTGGTTTGAAGACATGGGCATCAATCAGCAGCGCTTCTCACGCCTGGATGAAGATAACTTTTGGTCCATGGGTAACACTGGCCCCTGTGGACCTTGCTCTGAAATATTCTACGACCATGGTGAGGATATTTGGGGTGGCCCACCAGGGACGGCAGAGGAAGATGGTGACCGTTACATAGAAATTTGGAATATGGTGTTCATGCAGTACAACCGTGATGCTAGTGGTGAAATGACCGCTTTACCAAAACAGTCAATTGACACTGGCATGGGTTTGGAACGTATTGCGGCGATTCTCCAAAACGTACACTCCAACTATGAAATTGATTTATTCCAAAACCTTTTAAAGGCTACTGCCGAAGTGGTCGGTACAAAAGATATGGAGAGCAAATCGTTACGTGTTATTGCTGACCATATTCGCTCGGTATCATTTTTGATTCTGGACGGTGTTACCCCTTCTAATGAAGGACGTGGATATGTTCTACGGCGTATTATGCGCCGGGCAATTCGTCACGGTAATAAGTTGGGTGCGCAAGGGAGCTTTTTTAACAAGCTAGTATCACCCCTGGTTGTAGAAATGGGTGAGGCCTATCCTGACCTTTTATCTGCACAAGCTAATATTGAAGGTGTTATTGCCAAAGAAGAAGTTCAATTTGTTAAAACTTTGGATCAAGGAATGCGCATTCTTGAACAGGACCTAGACAAGCTCAGCGGTAATATAATTTCAGGCGAAACTATTTTTAAGTTATATGATACCTATGGTTTTCCGGTAGATCTTACGGGTGACATTGCTCGTGAGCGAAACTTAGAAATGGATATCACTGGCTTTGAAAGCGCCATGGAGCAGCAACGTCTGCGTGCGCGTTCGGCAAGCAGCTTTGCTGTGGACTATAGCCACAAATTAGATCTTGCAGGCCAAACGAGTTTTGAAGGTTACGAAAATCTATCCCACATGGGTAAGGTTGTGGCGTTGATTATTGATGGCAAACCAAGTAGCAGCGTAAGCCAATTAGGTAAGCTTCAGCTAGTTTTAGATAGCACTTCTTTTTATGCTGAATCAGGTGGTCAGACAGGTGACAACGGGGTTATTGAGTGGAATGGTGGTTCTATTGAAGTGACTGATACTGTTAAGCAAGGTCAGCACTTTGTTCATCACTGTGAGCTTGTTTCAGGTCGTTTAAGTGTCGGTGATGAGGTTCAAACCATCGTCAATGGAAGTTTGCGCAGCGATTCTGCAAAAAATCACTCGGCCACTCACATACTCCATGAGGCTATGCGAAGAGTATTAGGTGATCATGTCACTCAAAAAGGCTCACTAGTGAATCCAGAGCGGCTAAGGTTTGACTTTTCTCACTCAGAACCTGTGTCCACCGAACAGTTGGCAGTTATTGAGTCAATGGTGAACCAAGAGATTCGAGACAACACAAACGTTGGCGTCGCAACTATGGCGATTGATGATGCTAAAGCAGCTGGCGCGATGGCTTTATTTGGTGAAAAATATGGTGATGAGGTCCGAGTCGTCACTATGGGAACTACAGCTCAGGTCGACGCAAAAGAGGCTTCAACAGTGTTTTCATTAGAGCTTTGTGGCGGCACCCATGTTAACCGTACGGGCGATATTGGAGCCTTTGTTATTACTTCAGAATCAGGTGTTGCTTCTGGTGTAAGACGCGTAGAGGCGTTAACAGGTGCGGCTGCTAGTAATTGGTTGGCTGTAACTGGGAAAACTCTCGCTGCAGTTTCTAGCCTAGTTAAAGCAGGCCGAGAGCAAGTAGCAGATAAAGTTCACAATCTGATAGAAACCAATAAACAGTTAGAACGTGAGTTAGACTTTCTTAAAGCCAAGATGGCTGCGTCACAAGGTGCTGATCTAGTGTCTGAGGCGAAAGTGATCAATGGTGTTACGGTGTTGATTAGTCAGCTTGAGGGTGTAGAGCCAAAATCATTGCGTGATGCCATGGACCAGTTACGTAATAAACTTGGTTCTGCTGTGGTCATGTTAGCAGTCACACAAGATGATAAAGCCAGCATAGTAGCAGGAGTCACAAAAGACCTCACTGACAGAGTAAAAGCTGGGGACTTAATCTGTCATACGGCATCTAATATGTCGGGTAAAGGAGGCGGCCGGCCTGACATGGCCCAAGGTGGTGGCCAAGCAGACCAATTAGCAGCGGCTTTAGTAAGCGCAGAAGCGTGGTTGCAAGACTCACTGGCCTAACACAAGATTGCTAAGTTAGGCTGGTGAAAAAATAACAAGCTGCAGAATTAATAGATTGCGATCAGGGAATTAACATGGCGTTGTATGTACAAAAATATGGTGGAACTTCTGTTGGTTCAGTAGAGCGTATCCAGCAAGTTGCGAAGAAAGTTAAAGGTTTTAGGGATAAAGGCCATGATATTGTGGTGGTAGTCTCTGCTATGAGTGGAGAAACGAACCGCCTTATTGGTATGGCCAATCAAATACAGGATAAGCCATTGCTCCGTGAAATGGATGTCTTGGTATCTACTGGAGAGCAGGTTACTATCGCTTTATTATGTATGGCGCTAGCAGAGGAAAATTGCCCTGCGCGCTCATATACAGGCGGCCAAGTTAAGATTCAGACAGACTCATCGCATACCAAAGCGCGGATTCAAAATATTGATGTAGACAATATGCGTAGTGACCTAAATAAAGGCTGTGTGGTGGTGGTGGCAGGATTCCAAGGGGTTGATGACCAAGGTAACATCACTACCCTGGGTCGTGGTGGTTCGGATACAACTGGCGTAGCACTAGCAGCTGCTCTTAAAGCTGATGAATGTCAGATTTATACCGACGTGGATGGTGTTTATACCACTGATCCAAGAGTAGTGGATACCGCTCAACGCCTTAGGGAAATAACCTTTGAAGAAATGTTGGAAATGGCTAGTCTAGGTTCAAAGGTATTACAAATACGTGCCGTAGAGTTTGCTGGCAAATACAAAGTTCCACTTCGAGTATTGCACAGTTTTAAAGAAGGCCCAGGAACGCTAATTACAACCGAGAGTGAAAATACTATGGAACAACCTGTTATTTCTGGCATAGCCTTTAATCGTGATGAGGCTAAGCTTACCATTACTGGCGTGCCAGATGTGCCAGGAGTCGCCTCTAAAATATTGGGTCCAATTAGTGATGCCAATGTTGAAGTAGACATGATCTTGCAAAACGTCAGTGCTGAAGGTCTAACTGACTTCACCTTCACTGTTCATCGCAATGACTATGATCAGGCCCTGAGTACCTTAAAAAGTATAGCAAAAAACCTAAATGCAACGGGTGTTGCTGGTAGCGAAAAAATCGCTAAAGTGTCCATTGTTGGTGTAGGCATGCGCTCCCATGCAGGTGTTGCAAGCCGTATGTTTGCAAGTTTAGCCAACGAAAATATTAACATCCAAATGATATCGACGTCAGAAATTAAAGTCTCTGTGGTGATTGATGAGAAATATTTAGAACTTGCGGTACGTGCCTTACATTCTACTTTTGACATGGATAAGCCGCAAACAGTTGAAGAATAATACATTTAGAATTATCATTATTGGGTAAGGGTGTCACTGGTTTCGATTAGTGTTTTTTTATATCGCTACAAAGCAAATTGTGTAGGAATAATTAAGGTGTTCGAAAATTAACGCCAGTTAATTTATCGGCCCAATAAAATGGAGTTTTATATGTTAATTTTGACTCGACGCGTCGGTGAAACTTTAATGGTTGGTGATGAAGTAACAGTCACTGTATTAGGTGTAAAAGGTAATCAAGTTCGTATTGGCGTAAATGCTCCTCGTGACGTAGCTGTGCATCGAGAAGAGATTTACCAACGTATTCAAGACGAAAAATCTTCTGAAAGTGAAACCTTAAACGAAGAATAAGTTGTTTACCACTCAAGCCAGACATTAGGTGGTTGTGCTCTCGCTACACACCAAACTTGAATGTCTAAGGGCCCATCCCAGGCGTTAATCAATGTTTTGCTTAGCGCCTGGGCTGTAGCTCCCGTTGTCATCACATCATCAATTATAGCGATACTTTTAATCCTGCCATCTACACCTGCTTCTGTTATCTGAAACACCCCTGACATTTGTGCTAATCGGTGCTGTCTTGATTGGCCTTGCTGTGGTGCTTGGTGTCCACTGCGATGGCATAACTGGCTATTGACGCTTAAATTCAATGACTGGCCCAGGCCAGTAGCAATAAATTGTGCTTGGTTAAAGCCTCTTTGTCTTAATCTGCGTCTATGCAAGGGAACAGGGATTACTAGCTGGGGAATAGTAATTTGGCCTAGGGCTATGGCTTTGGAAATAGTTTTGCTGAGGCAAGCTGCCAGCAGCAAGGTTATGTTGATGTTTAAATTGGTTCATTAAGCCTTTAATAGGTCCGATGTAGTCAAAAGCACACACGGTTCTGCTATAGGGAGGAGACTGTTTTAGGCAGTTGGTACATAGAAGGCTGCCATCCAAAGTAATAGATTCGATATATTCAGCACATTGCCTACATGCGTTTTTGCTCCATGGTATATCGATCATACATGCAGCACACAAGTTGTTCTGTTGATGAGGTTGGACACCACAAAGCATACATGATGGTCGCATAGCTTGTGTTAATTGATTGATTAATGACCAGATGTAAACCTCTTTGGGTTAATTGGTTGACTAAATATGCCTAGCTTTTATTATGCCTGTTGAACTTTTAAGCTAGATATTCCATGACTTCAACTGCCGCCGTGACACCTTCCATGTACACATACACTAAGCCTAGTCCACATCTAGATAATGACCTACGCAACAGCTGGGGTGTTGATGAAATAACCCTACTATTTGCTTTGCCAATGAACGACCTTTTATTTCAGGCACAAACTATTCATCGAAACCACTTTGACCCCAATGAAGTGCAGGTGAGCACTCTGCTTTCCATCAAGACGGGTGCTTGCCCTGAAGACTGTAAATATTGCCCCCAAAGTGTTCACAATGACACTGGCTTAGAAGTCGAGCGGTTAATGAAAGTAAAAGAAGTAATTGAAGAGGCAGTGGCAGCAAAATCAGCAGGAGCAAGCCGTTTTTGCATGGGAGCTGCGTGGAAAAACCCCCGAGCCAAAGACATGCCCTACGTATTGGAGATGGTTAAAGAAGTAAAGGCACTAGGCCTTGAAACCTGCATGACCCTAGGCATGTTGGCACCAGATCAAGCAGATAAGTTAGCTGATGCCGGTTTGGATTACTACAATCATAACCTCGATACATCACCAGAATTTTATGGTTCGATTATCACTACCAGAACCTACCAAGATCGCTTAGATACTCTAATCAATGTGCGTGAATCAGGTATGAAAGTCTGTGCTGGTGGCATCGTGGGGATGGGAGAAAAATTGCGTGACAGAGTGGGTTTGTTGCAGCAATTAGCCAATATGCCTAAGCATCCTGAAAGTGTGCCCATCAATATGCTGGTAAAAGTTGAGGGCACTCCGATGGATCAAGTTGAAGACCTTGAACCTTTTGATTTTATCCGAACCATTGCTGTAGCTCGTATATTGATGCCGCAGTCCCATGTGCGTTTGTCTGCTGGACGGGAGCAAATGAACGAACAGATGCAAGCCATGTGTTTCCTCGCTGGAGCTAACTCTATTTTCTATGGCGAGCGTCTACTTACTACTGACAACCCAGCTGCAGAAAAGGACAGAGCATTATTTGGGAAACTAGGTATTCGGCCAGAAAAACGTCAAGATGTGTCTGACGAAGCCCATAGTGGTGCTATTGAGCAGGCCATACAGAACGCAAAAACGGAGCACCTTTTC
>CAJXEN010000038.1 GCA_913052465.1 uncultured Oceanospirillaceae bacterium | reverse complement strand
CAGGCATCGTGATATTGCTTACGCCGCATGAATGTATTTGAATGCGAGGTTAATATTATACTTGGTCGATAATACTGGTCAGTATAGGTATCCTAGTGTGTTAGGGCTTCTATTTACCCTATAAGAATTTATTAGTCATAAGTACGTTGGAGATAAGGTCGATGGATTTAGCAACAATTATTGGATTTATTGCTTCTTTTGGAATCGTAGCGGCTGGTATTCTTATGGGTGGGCCCATGGGTATGTTTGTTAATGGAGCATCCATTTTCATCGTAGTCGCAGGTTCTTTAGCCGTGGTGCTTATGCGCTCATCTTTGGGTGATTTTATTGGTGCAGGGGCCCTAGCCGGCAAAGCTTTCGCCAATAAGGTGGATAAGCCAGAAGATCTCATCGAGAAGGTAGTTGAGCTTGCCACTATTGCTCGTAAAGACGGTATGATTGCTTTGGAAGCGCAGGAAGTGAGTAACGAATTTTTAACCAAAGGGATGGGCATGTTGGTGGATGGTCAAGACGGTGCTGCTATTAAGGCCGCACTTTCTACTGAAGCTGCAATGTCAATCCGAAGAGCTAAAGCGGGTGGTTCTATATTTGAATCCTGGGGTGACTTCGCACCTGCCATGGGTATGATCGGCACTTTGGTGGGGTTGGTGCAAATGTTGGCGAACATGGGTGATCCTAAGTCTATTGGTCCTGCCATGGCTGTAGCCCTGTTAACTACTCTTTATGGTGCTGTTATTGCCAATATGATTGCCTTTCCCATTATGCAAAAACTTGAGCAACGTTCAGAAGCCGATGCAGTTAACAATGAACTTATTATTAAAGCGATGATCTTCATTTCCGAAGGGGGTAATCCTCGTGTTATGGAAGGTATGTTATTGAGCTACTTATCACCTAAAGTGCGCGCTAAGCTAGAAGCAGCTGCGTAACTGATTGTAACTTAGGGAGATATATCCATGTCTGAAGAAGATGCTCAAGAACAAGACAGCCCCAACGGGCCTGAAGGTGAAGAAGGCTTAGAAGGGGTTGTTGGAGCGGCTCCAGTAGAAGAAGAGGACCAAGAAGAGTGTCCGATCTGTAAAAAAGGAGCCCCCTTGTGGATGGCTACTTTGCTGATGGCATTCTTCGTATTGATATTATCTTTCTCAGAGATGAAAACCCTAAAATACACTCAAATCGCTGGCTCTATGAAAAGTGCGTTTGGAGTGCAAAAAGACGTTAAAGTGCCAGATCCCCCAAAAGGTACCAGCATGTTAACTGAAACATTTAGCCCTACAGTAGCAGAAGCTTCTGTTATTGATCAGGTGAAGCAGCAAACCACCGATACCACTCAAAAAGACCTGGAGTTAAAAACTGAGACAAAAAAGTCTGATTACGATGTTGAGGCAGAAAAGCAGAAAGTAGAAATTGCCTTAGCAGAGGAAATTGCTAACGGTCAGGTGGACGTGAGTATTCAAGACGACCAAGTGGTGGTTGAACTTAAAGGCCCTGGCAGTGATGGTGAAACAGATAAAGATAATGACAAGGGTTTTGTGCCTGATGCATTGGTAGAACTGTACGCAAAAATTTCTGATGCACAGCAGGTCACTGACGCACCGATTAAAATACTAGATCAAAAGTCACAACAGCAGCAGCAAGAAGAAGAGTTGCTTGAGCAGCAGCAACAAGCTCAGTTGGTGGCTGAGAAGCTACAAGTAGCACTTTCAGAATCTGTGGCTCAGGGTTTAGCAGAAGTAGAGCAAGAAGGTACTAAAATTATTGTGCGCCTCACAGAGAAGGGTGCTTTTCCTGGTGGTGGAGCAAATCTTAACCCTGATGCGTTACCCATGATTAGAGCCCTTAGGGATACTATTAATAGCAATAAAGGCCAAGTTATTGTAACTGGTCATACGGATAACCGTGCACCACCACTGGGTGGGCCGTATCCAAGTAATTGGGATTTATCTGCAGCAAGAGCTGCGGCTGTGGCAGATTCATTGACTACTTTAATGAATATTCCTACAGAGCGTTTATCAGTAGAAGGTATGGCAGATACTGAGCCTTTAAATGACAATGGGTCTGCTGCTGATCGAGCACGTAATCGTAGGGTTGAAGTAGTGCTAGATATCGCTGGAGTATAGCGTTAAGGGGTGAAAAGAAAAGGCTTAAACCACAGCGTCCACAGAAGCACGTTGTTCTGGTTTTTCCATAGCTTTATAAGCAGCGGCGGCTTGGAGAGTGCGATTGTTTGGTAAATCTGTGTAATTAGCTAAGCCATCGTTGCCTTTAGAGTTCTCTGATTTGGCCGTTTCTGCTTTAGAGGCCTCTGCTTTGGCGCTAACTGACATGTGCATAGTGCGCCAGTTAGACGCTTCTAAGTTGGCTTTTTGTCTACTTTGGTCTGGCGCTTCTGGACGCCGCGCCAGCTGCGCTACTTCTTCCGCCTTAGGGAACGCGTTTTGCGCGCGCACTTTAGCTTCCTGATTAATAACAGGTTGCTGTAAAACAGGTGAAATTGGCGCAGCGTTAGTTACGTTCATGCCAACAGTCTAACAAATAATTAGCCAATAAAGCAAAGGGTGGGCAGATGATTGATAGTGGGCCCAAACCTTTAGCACCGTCAAGTGGTGTAGTTAAGCCTGGCATAAACCTAGGCAATGGCCCTATTTTACCAGCGATAACCTTAATTAAGGGCCAGATAGTAGAAGGGGTGGTGCTGCAACTGCAGCCACGATTGCTAGTAGAAACTGCCAATAGCATCTTTAGTGCGGCTGCTAGCTCTGCAGTCTACACGCTTGGTGAACGCTTGTTGTTTAAAGTATTAGACCCAGACTTACACCCTCCACGCTTAGAACTGCTGCGCTTTGGAAAGTTGCCCGATTCACCGTTGGTGCAACAAAGTGCGTTTTTACGCAGCTTGCTATACCGCCCTAACAGCCTTGCACCCCTTCAGAAATGGGTGTCTAACCACTTATCTAGCACGACATTGCCTCCTGTATTAGCCACATTATTACAGGATTTTTGGCAATTACCCAGCAACCCAAAAGCAATCGATATACAAAAAGCGTTGTTGATGAGTGGCTTATTTAGCGAAAGCCGTAACAAATCACAATCTTTAGCTAGTGCGATGGCTGGGCTAGCAAAATCCCACAACGACCTTAAAGCTTTTTTGCAGCTATTGGCGTTAGAAGACGGCTTGGAAATGCAGGTTAAGCCTTTATTAGAGGCCTTATACTCAAGCCAGATAAAAAGCCTAGACGCACTGCTTAATAACCAGTTGTATTATCAATGGCTGATGCCTTGGTTTGACCACCAACACTTACTGATCACATTACAGCAAAATCAACAACAGCGCCGTCAGAAACAATGGTCTATTAGTCTTGCCCACCAGGGCCCAGAGCTTGGGTCTTTGCAAATAAATTTGCTACTCACCCAGGGTTTACAAGAGCGTGAAACAACCGCTAGCTTGCATTTTGCCAGTGATAGTCTGTGGTTAGCACCGTTGGTGACTAGTTCTAAGTACCAGTTGCACACGGCATTGCAGGTGCACGGTATACATTTGCAGCAAGTGAGTGTGGGCCCTATAACGGAAACTGAGGCTAAACCTAAAGTGACTCATACTATTTTGGATATTCATGTATGAAAAAACCACTACAAGCTATTGCTATAGAATATGGTAGCAACCCAACGCCAATAGTCGTGGCCAAGGGTAAAGATGAGTTGGCTCAGCAAATTATTGATGCCGCCGTTGCTGCGGGAGTGCCCATCAAAAAAGATGAGGAGTTAACGGCTTTATTAAGTTTACTTGATGTCAACAAAGACATACCACGCTCGTTGTATACCCTAGTTGCAGAAGTACTGGTTTACACTTATTGGCTTAAGGGCATGAAGCCTGGAGATGAGAAAAAAACCTGAGTTGAACCTTATTGATGTAGGTCTAGAATAAGGTTCACTTCGCCTTCAGTAAGGCCACAGATGTGTTGAATTTTTTCGCCAGGCATCCCTTCCTTGGCCATGCGTATGGCATGTTCATAATTGGTTTGGCCTATTACTTCAGTAGATGTGGTGCTGCTAGGGCTAGGTTGGTTTTTTATGCGATCTAGTTGCTGGCTATTAGACTCTATTAAGCCATAAATATCTTGTAATACTTGATCCATCCGCTGCTGCCGTTGAGCGCCTAAAAACTGCAGCTTTTCAAGTTTGTTGTAGTCTTCTTGCTGCTCTATTAGCTGGTGGCCTAAGCCTGTTATGCGTTCTTGTAATTGTTGACTGCCTTGGCGTTCTAGTAATAAACCAATTAAACTGGTTACTAGCCCTAAGAAGCTAATTACTACAAGTACTAAAAATACTGGTAGCTGAGGATCATTCGCAAGGGTGTTGATAATGGCCATAAATAAGATCTACTATGTCAGTGTAGGTGGGGTCAGTCTAACTATTAAGCCTTATAAAGGCTACGGCCTATATTGGACTTGAAGCTATTGCCCAAATTATTGTACAAATTTGTACTTGTCATTGGGCTATTAAGCTCCAACGTTTCTAGGGCTTTACTGATAGATTCTAATTTAGTGCGCATAAATAGGTCACTGGTTCGATGCAGCTTGTCACAGTCCTTCAACAAACCCAACAGCTGCTGCCATTGAGCCTGATCTGGTAAAGGTAGGTGGTGGCTAAAGTTTTTGTCTTCTCTGTCTATGCCCGCGTTAGTACAAAACTGGTTGCGCAAGGCATCGAATAATTGAATGGTTTGTACATCGTGTTGTTTACGGGCCTGAAGTTCCTGAAAAGCTTGCAGGTTGTTCTTTTTAAGATATTCATATTCAAGGTTAAGGGTGCTCTGTAATTGCTGCGCATCGACAATGGCTTGGGTCAGGTGGCCATTAAAATCTTTTTGTAGTTGTTGCAGCAATGGTGATTTATCCTTGAATTAGTTTTTCTAAGCTAGTCATTTTTTCAGCAATACGTGAAGCACTAACCTGAAAATCCCCGCTTTCTAGGGCCTGTTTAATACGATCAACATTTTTTTGGTCAATGTCGCCAATACCTTTGCTTGCTTGGGTCATGCGTAACAATGTTTGTGACTCCGGCGTGAACTTAGCCTGGTCTGCACCTTGATTAGGAGCTGCTTTGGCTTGTTCGGTTGAGCGGTCAGTTTGCGGTTGTTGAAGAATGTCCTGAGCTTTTTGAGCAGGCTTGGCCTGAGCACTATTCGCCCGGGCAGCGCTTGCACCTGTGTACTGATTGCTAATGTCGTTCATGTTGCACCTCTGACCTAATCAAACCTATTTATCCAACTACGTAGCTATTATCGGCAGGTCTAGTAAAAACTTTAGTCCAAAATAGAACTTATCTTAAATAAAATCTTAATTATTATCAAAACATCTTTTGTAGACCTTAACGTATAAGCTCTACCTGGCCTTTAGCGACCACTAAACCACTCTTTATTAAGCCGCTAGGAGTAACTTTAACATCAATTTTATCACCTAAATTACCATTTGATAAAGCTTGTGCTCGGCTAGTAATTTGGTAGTTATTTAAGGTGACTTTAAGGGTGACCAAACTGCCCTTAATAACGAGATAAGATTGACGGAGCATGTCTTGGGTAAGGGCTGTGCCACTAGCAATATAACGTTTTGTAACCCAACCAAGCAGCGCCTCTTTTTGTTTAAAACCTGCTTGTCTGACTTTGTGATCTGGCACCCACGCCATAGCGAGGTCTTGCGCGATAAGTTCTCTGCCCAGCGCTAAACCTTTGCTGCTTATGACCAAATGTTGTTGACCTTCTATGTCATTTTTATCTAGCAGCTTGCCTGATCTAATGTAACGTTTGGCCAATTGGCCCAGTAGTTGGTTTTTATTAGTAATGGCATCAGGGCTGGCTGTTCCGATAGATTCTTTGCTAGTGGTTAAGTGTTCTGATGCGATAATACGTCCTTGGGGTATGTCTTTTGCTGCCCGCCATAAAAACTGTACCTCACTAAAATCTGTTGAGCTAAGCCAATGCCCCACATTTAGGTTGCGCTTTACTTGTTGCCCAATTGGGTTGGTCTCGATGCCTATAAAGTCACTTCGTGTTCCGCTGTAGGTTACTAATGCAATCTGGTTAGCTTTAATAATGCTTTGCCCTGCAATAGAGTTAACTAAACGCCAAGCTTTGGTATTGGTATGCACCTTAATAGAGAGATATAACGACCAGCTAGGTTTGCCTTTGCTGTGGGATTTTTGGCAAATGACTTTTACAGTCTTATGATTATTAAAAGGGAGTGTCACCTGCAGCGGCATTTTACACAGAGGATACCGGCTGCGTTCGTCAAGTTTGGTGGTGGAGGCCTTACCCCCAAGCTGTTGTTGGGAAAATTCATTTACCGCTTGATAAATATTTTCATGGGACTGCCACTGTGCAGCCTCAGCAGCCGTGGCTATCAGCCACAAGAAGGTTATAAATGCCAGCCACTTGGGCTGCATTAATTGGGTGGCAAGGCCTTGCCGCCTTTGGTGATTAGATGATGATTTTGTCATAGTTAATATTTTAACATCTTGAAAAATAACAAGTTTTTAGTATTGGCACAATCGTTGCTTTAGTGTGTGTAGCAGGCATTTGTAGCCATCTAAACAGTTAACAAAAGTAGCGAGCGATTATGAGTATTTTACAAAACCCACTAGGCATTCACGGTACCGCTTTGCAGCTTCGCGAACAGCGTACTGCGATACTGGCTTCTAACATTGCTAACGTCGATACACCTAACTACAAGGCTCGTGACATAGATTTTAGCAGCGTAATGGCCGCTACGAAAGGTAATAGCATGAGCACAAGCCATGGTCGTCACATTGGCGCAAGCAACTACCAAGGGCTACAGGGCGAAAGCATGATTAAGTACCGCATGCCTACCAGCGCATCCTTAGACGGCAACACAGTTGAAGTTAACACAGAAAACAGCCTATTTACAGAAAACTCACTACGTTACCAAGCCACATCGACTTTCTTGAATAGCAAAATTAAAGGCGTGATGAGCGCTTTACGCGGCGAATAAGCTCAATTATTACTTTCAATAGCTTACTGTAAACGGACAGAGGACAGCACAATGTCAATGTTATCAGCTTTAAAAATCTCAAGTTCGGCCATGACTGCTCAAATGGTGCGTATGAACTCGACTGCCAGTAACTTGGCCAATATGGACGTTGTGGGCTCCACTGCTGACGAAGCGTACAAAGCTAAAAAACCGATTTTTAAAACGGTAATGGAAAACAACACGCTTAATAACTTTGAAGCTAGCGTAAAAGTTAGTGGAATCTACGTGAGCGACAAGGTCAATACGCAGCGTTATGACCCACAAAACCCTGCAGCTAGTAAGGATGGTTATGTATTCATGTCTAACGTGAACTCTATTGAAGAAATGGTAGATATGACTAACGCATCACGTACCTATCAAACCAACGTAGAAGTAATGAACGCCACTAAAAAGATGATGATGAGCACGTTGCAGCTTGGCAAGTAATGTCTTTGTAAATATGAGCCATGTAAGGAGAAAATAATGACTGCATCAATTAACGCGATACCCGAAAATTTTAGAACTTTCGAATCGACTCAGCAAAAAGAAATTAAACGAACCTCGGTGTTGGGTCAAGAAGACTTTTTAAAATTGCTCACCACCCAACTACAACACCAAGATCCAATGAAACCTATGGAAAACGGTGAGTTTATGGGCCAGATGGCACAGTTCTCTACCGTAACGGGGATCACAGAAATGGGTGAGTCTATAGACAACCTTGTGAGTATTTACCAAGGCCAGCAAATGAGTAACTCTGCATCTATGATCGGTAAGCAAGCGCTGGTAAATGGTAACTGGGCGCAACTTCAAGGTGGTCAGCTAGGTGGTGCTATAGACCTAACCACAGCGGCAAACGATGTACGTATTGATGTTAAGTCTGAAACGGGTGAAGTAATGGCCAGTTTAGGGCTAGGTTCAAAAATGGCAGGTACCCAAGAATTCGCGTGGGATGGCATCAAGCATGATGGCACTTCAGCACCAGAAGGTAATTATTATCTGAGCGCCTCAGCCATACGAGATGGTCAGACTACAGTGCCACCCATGCAGGTATATGGCACCGTAAATAGTATTCAGCTTAAAGGCGGAGAGGTCACACTCAACGTTTCTGGGCAAGGTAATGTCAGTTTCAATAATGTTAACCGTATCAGCCAGTAGGCTGTTAGCGGTAGTTAAATTAAAGTAATAAAGAGGGGTTCGGCTCATGTCATTCTATACTTCACTAACAGGCCTAAACGCAGCACAAGCGCAATTAGGTATTACATCAAACAACGTGTCTAACGTAGGTACCGTAGGCTTTAAGAAATCTCGTGCTGAGTTTGGAGACATTTTTGCAACCTCACCTTTGGAAAACGCTTCTAGCGCCATCGGTCAAGGTGTACTTTTGAAGAAAGTAAACCAGCAGTTTAGCCAGGGTAACATTGAATTCTCTACCAACTCTTTAGACTTGGCGATATCTGGTCAGGGTTTCTTTGCTTTGAAGCCAAGCCAAACCTCAAACCAAACGGTTTATACACGAGCAGGTTCCTTTAGTGTAAACAATGACCGGTACGTAGTAGACTCTTCTGGTCAGTACCTACAAACTTTTCCGGTGAACGATGACGGATCGGTAATTGCTACCGGCTTGTCTTCTGCCAAGTCTTTGCCGTTATCTTCTACTGCAGGTTTACCACAGCCTTCTTCACAAATTGAATTGGGCCTAAACCTACCAGCGGGCGCAGAAATTGTACCTCAAGCTGCAGGTTATACTAGTGACAACCCCTACGAATTTGATCGGAATGACAGCGATACATTCAACAAATCAACGTCTATCACAGTATATGACTCCCTAGGCAACCCACACATTGCCACGGTGTATTATGTTAAAACTAGCTCTGCAACTGAGGCCGACCCTACTAACAAGTGGGACACCAAGATATTCATCGGTGATAAAGAGTTAGATCCGTCTATCATTGCGGCAAAAAATGACAAGAGTGAAACTCAGTACATGAATAAGTTTGGTCAAATTAGTACCAACCCGGCAGCTATCGACCCTACTTTTAACGCAGCAGCAGCGCACCCTTTGTACTTTAATGATGATCAAAGATCCAGTGTGCCGTCTGAACCAGTGACTTTCTCTGGTGGTTTTATGACTCGAGCTACAGTAGGCCACGACTTTGGTTCTACAGATAGCAATACGGTAAGTATTACTACTCCTGTTGGTGAGGTAGATAGTTATGCCTTAAGTAATGTATCAGCGGGAACCCTTGCCGCAGCTTTCACCGGCGCAAGTACTGGCGACTTCAGCTACAGCCAAGATTTCATTAATAGCCATGAGGCGACAGTAGATGCCTTAGTGGGACAAATTAATGCTGGTGAGTCCAATTTTAAGGCTAGTCGATCAGGTAGTGACTTAATTATTACTGCATTTAAAGCAGAGGCCCTCCCCACAATGTCGGTAACTGGCAGTACCGCCACTAAGACGGAAAGCGTTGCATCAAGTGGTTGGGCTACAGAAGGTGGTGGCAACTTTGACGGTGCTGGTTTTGTGAGTGTGTCAGTAGATGGAAGTGACCCACAAACCATCGACATTGCCGCGGGTAATTACACAGGTACAGAGCTAGCTGCAGAAATGACCCGACAGTTAAACTCTAAGTTTGGTGATGAACGATCTTACAAGATGCCAACAGATTCGGCAGATCGAGTAATAACCCTAGAGCTGCAAGACAGTGATGGTGATGACATTAACAAAGGCCAGGGTGCTGGTGGGGTTACTGATGATTTAACCATTACCATCGATCAATTTAATTCTAGCGATACTGACTTTAACCGTGAGCAATTGGTCGCTAACGTTCAGGCTAAGATTGATGCAGTAAGCTATCAAAAAGAAGATGGAGCAGTCTACACGGGATTACCACTAACTGTAGGCTATGACTTAAAGTCTCGTGCACTTATTTTTACGCCCACTGATGGTACATATAGTAGCGTTAAAGCCTCATCCCCTGTGTCTGCAGATGCCTTTGGTTTATCAAGTGAAACAGCTTCCTTCTCTGATGTGGGTGAAGCATTCAGCGGTGGCCAAATTGTGCCCACGGGTGATCTGAACTTAGATGCCAAGCAACAACGTACCGGATTGGTAGTAACCTACGAAAAAGATGGACATAAATTTAACTTTCAGTCTGGCACAACAGGTGAAGCGTCTACCATCTCTGTCACCATTCCTGATGGCACATCCGCAGACGGTGGTACTAGTCATTTACTGGGCATAGGATCTACCTATAATACGGAAGTAGCAAACACTGCAGGTACTGGTTTGTCTTCTAGCTCAGGGGAGGTAATAGGGTCTAGGGCTGGTGTGGATATTTCTGGAACATTCTCAGTAACCGCTAACGACAATACTATCAGCGTAACCATAGATGGTGTTGACGGCACCGTAGTGGTTCCGCCAGCAGCTTACACTGGACACACGTTTGCCCAAGCTATTCAAGATCGCATTAACTTGATTCAACACAGTGATGACCGCCAGGTGAACAGTGTGAGCGTTGAGTTTGACCCAGATGGTCAGTTCTTTAAGGTGACTTCTGGAACCGTTGGCACCAACTCTTCAGTAAACATTAATGGCCACTCTAACTGGGGCTTTGATCAAACCACCCAAGTTCGTGGTAACGTGCCAGATGTGACTGTTGTGACACAGGCCACTGACACAGAAGGTAACCTTCTGTACATAGACCAAACTGGCCAGCAAACCACCCAGAAGCCAGCCACAGAGCCAGCGTGGACACCAATCTACCTAGATAAGGGTGAGCTGACTTTTGATACCTACGGTAAGTTAATCTCACCAAAAGAGGGTGTAGCTTACTCACCATTTGATCCAAGTAACGGTTCAGACTTGTTAACTTTGGGCGTAGACTACGGTAAGTTCTCTACTCAGTACTCTGCACCTTTCTCTGTGTTGTCTTTGTCTCAGGATGGTTATCCGTCTGGTCAGTTAGACGGCTTAGATATTGACTCAGGTGGTGTTGTACGTGCTAACTACACCAACGGTACACAGGTGGCCTTAGGTAAGTTAATGATGGCAAACTTTGCTAACCCCAACGGTTTGAAACAGGTAGGTAATGCCAACTTCGTATCCACCACTAACTCTGGTGCAGCAGACTTAGGTGAGGCGGGTTCCGACGGCTTTGGTGACATACAAGGCGGTGCTCTAGAGCGAGCCAACGTAGACCTAACCGAAGAGCTGGTAAACTTGATCACCGCTCAACGTAACTTCCAGGCTAACGCCAAAGCTATTGAAACCTCAAGTAGCTTAACCCAAACCATTATCAACATCAGAGGATAATGATTTAAGGTAATACATTACCTAAGCTTTAAAAAGCCGCTGACACAGCGGCTTTTTTTTTGCCTGCTATTTAACATTATTACCAAATTCTGGTGGTGCATGCTCTGCAGAAACACAGCTGACCCAATGTGTTCCAACTTGGCATTGATATTGCATTAGCTATGGCAGGAAGGAGAAACCTATGAAATTTTGCCGTATTTTTGTCATATCTGCCGCCATTCTGGTAGCTCAAATTACCACCCTTGCTCATGCTGATCGAGTGAAAGATCTTGCTGAAGTAGCTGGTGTACGAGATAACCAGCTGATCGGATATGGCTTGGTTGTTGGTTTAAATGGCACGGGTGACGGCGAAATGTCCTTCACCAGCCAAAGTATGACGTCGATGCTGGCGCGTTTTGGAGTAAACCTAAGCGACACACTGTCTAACTACGATGGTTCTACCTCACGTAATACCTTAAAGCTAACCAACGTAGCGGCGGTCATGATTACTGCTAATTTGCCCGCTTTTACCAAACCTGGTCAGCGTATTGACGTGACCGTATCAACTGTAGGTGCATCAACTAGTTTACGAGGTGGCAGCTTAATTATGTCGCGCCTTTTGGGTGTAGATGGCAAAGTATATGCCTTGGCCCAAGGGGCGTTAGCAGTTAATGGGGTTTCAGCAGCTGGTGCTGGCACTACAGCAGTTGTCAATGTTCCGACAGTTGGCCGTATACCTTCTGGTGCTACGGTCGAAAAAATGGTTGAAACGCCTTTTTCTACCAGCGAATACATTGTACTTAACCTAAAAAACTCCGATTTCACTACAAATCGTCGATTAGCTAACTCCATTAATGACACCTTTGGCCCAGGCACAGCTACGGCTTTAGATGCTGTTTCTACGCGTATTTTAGCGCCTGCAGAAATTAACCAACGGGTTACTTTTCTTTCCATGATAGAAAACCTAGAAGTAGAGCCAGCCTCTCCACCAGCGCGTGTAGTGGTGAACTCTCGCACTGGTACAGTGGTGATTAGCCGTAACGTAAAAGTAGATGCGGCAGCTGTCACTCATGGGGGTATTACGGTAACGGTAAAAACTAATAACGACGTGAGCCAGCCTAATGCCTTAGCCAACGGAGAGACCGTAGAAGTAGCTAATGCTGAAGTAAATATAGATGAAGAAGCTAACAACATGTTTTTGTTTACCCCAGGTATAGAGCTGCAAGACATAGTAGACGCCGTGAATGCTGTAGGGGCAACGCCCAGCGCCTTAGTGTCTATACTACAGGCACTTAAGCAAAGTGGCAGCCTACGCGCTGATTTAATTGTTATCTAAAGGTCTTTCACACACTACCAACGAGGCAACACCATGGCCGTAAATACTGCACAGCACGCTGGAAACTATAACGACTTTACAGGTTTGGCGAACCTACGTACTCAGGCCCAGCATGATCAACAAGCCGCACTTAATGAAACGGCACAACAATTTGAAGCCTTGTTTATACAGATGATGCTGTCAGAAATGCGTAAATCTATTCCTAAGGAAGGCATGTTTGATTCTAAAGCGGTGCAAACATATCAGGACATGGCTGACAAGCAAGTCTCTTTAGACATGGCTAAGCGTGGTGAATTTGGCATAGCTAACATGATTAAAGACCAGTTTGCGCAGCAGGGAATGTCGATGCCAGCAGAACAGTTGCTAAAACTTAGGAGCGAAAATAAATCCTTTGACGTTCAGTCGCTTATATCTGGCATGCCTCTTGCAAGCAGTATGAGTGCGGAGCTGGAATTGCCGGGTTTAAGTCAACCAGCCTTTGATATCAAGCGGCAAGATCCTGCCGCCATGTTGTTAAATGCTAAATATGGGCGTTAAAGCGCTTTTTTAACCACTTATAAAAACAGAAACACGTAGCGGAGTTAAATAATGACCGATTTATTATCAACAGGTATTTCTGGAGTGCGCACTTATCAGCGCGCTTTAGCGACTGTTGGTAATAATATAGCCAACGTAGATACCGAAGGCTACAGCCGTCAGCGACTAGAAATAGTAGAAAATGCGTCTTCTCAAAAAGGCACTATCAACATTGGTAATGGTGCTAGGGCTGTTAGAGTGCAAAGATCTTATGATCAATTTGTAGTGGCGAACCTAAGAAGCAGCCAGGCACAGCTTTCTAAGCATGAATCTAAGCTTGAGTATGTAACGCAGTTGGAAAACATATTAGCAGATAAGCAACTGAGCTTGTCTACCTCGATTACTGGGTTCTTTTCTGCGGTACAAGAAGTGAGTATTTCACCCTCGTCTGCATCAGGCCGTCAAAACTTGTTAAATGTTGCCGAAGCCACAGCTAGTCAGTTTGGCGCCATTGGTGAGCAACTTCAGCAAGTGGAAGAAGACTCTTATGTAGACCTAGGTGCCCAGGTGAATCTAATCACCCAGTACGCCAGTCAGTTGGCATCGCTAAACTTGGCACTAGGCCGAACTACCACCTTGGCGAAGCAGCCCAATGAGTTACTAGACCGCAGAGATGTGTTAATTCAAGACATGTCCAAACTGTTAAGAGTCAGTGTGGTTGAGGAAGTTAATGGCGTCACTGATGTACACATTGGTGATGTGGCGTCTGGACAATACCTTGTGCGTGGTACCACGAGTGAGACCTTAGGGTTACAGCGAAGCACCAATAATTCTGATGGAGTGAATTTAGTGTTAAACCCTCACCTTAGGCCACAAACAGTGACACAAGTGGTAGGGGGCAGTATTGCTGGCATTATGGAATTTAGGGAAGGCTCTTTAACCTCTTTAAGAGATGAGCTGGACACCTTGTCTCAAGTGTTTGTGAGCGAAGTGAACGATGTACATGCCTTGGGCATTAATGCGTATGGTGATTTTGGTGGCGAACTATTTTCTTTAGGCAATATTTACAACGTTAGTCCAGGTCTTAATGAGGGTACAGCTTTTGTAACAATTAGTGCCCAAGCTGATGTTGCAATAGAGCGTTTGTCGATGGATCTGACATATGCAGACGATACGCAAAAATGGACGTTAACTAACGCCGCCACCAAAGAAAGCGTAAGTGGTGTAAACGAGTTAACTATGGGTGGCATTAAAGTGGCTTTATCGGGAGTCCCTATAGATGGCGACACCTTTAGCCTAGAGCCAAGTAAACGCCCAATAGATGCCTTAGAGTTAGTCGTGTCTGATCATTCTAGTATTGCTGCTGGCGGAGCTGTGTCGGTAGCTCGTGCTAGTGTGAATACTAGTGCCACCAAAATGGTGCTAAATGGCTACAGCACACCCATTGTAGCAAATGAAGATACCAGTATGGATACCTTACTGCGCAACAACATTGCCAAGTGGCAGCTACAAGTGTGGGAGGGAGTAATAACCTTGCTTTTGTGATTCCGGCTAGAACACAAGATGCTCAATTTTATAGTGAAGGTAATACCGTTCAAATGCGGGTATTCACTCGTGAAGGTAAGCAACTTTATGGTAGCGCCTTAAGTACCTCAGAACAGGCGCTAATAATTACTTCTGACAATGGGTTTAATACCACCGCTGGTTATGACGCAACCTATAGTAACCAAACTGGCAGCAATGCGTACATGGCCGCTAATACCTTGGTAACTAACCCAATAGCTTCAGATACAAGGGATTATTTTGCTATTGCTGGCGGTGTAAATGAAGACTTGCTGGTATTTGTTACGGGATCTGGCGGTGCAGAAATGAGTGGTCAATGGGGGCCAGTTGCACAACAGGATCTGCGTGAGCAACTACGTCAAGATATTAATGTGGTGTTTAAATCTGATGACGCCAGCAGTTACACCCTGGTGGATGCGGCCACTGGCACCAATATTGCCAACGGCACTGTCACGGGCAATGGCACCATAAAACATAATGGCTGGGAAGTGTCTTTTGATGGTGTCATACAAGCTGGAGATACCTACGCTGTCAAGGGTAACGATTACCTAGCAGGGGACAATAGAAACCTGCTGGATATGATTGAACTGCAAAGGGACAAAACTATATTTAGTGGGCGTGGAGACTTCACGGAAGTGTATACCGACATTATTGGTGACCTAGGCAGTGCCGTGGTTCAGGCTGCAGTAGGTAGAGACTCACAACAAATTGTTGTAGACCAAGCACAGCAAAAGCGTGATGAAACATCTGCCGTAAGTTTAGATGAAGAAGCGGCTAATTTACTTAGATTTCAACAGGCTTACCAAGCCTCGGCACAGATCATTAGTACAGCTAATAAGCTGTTTGATACTATTTTGGGGATACGTTAATGCGTGTAACACAACCCGGTTTCTATACTCAAGCCACCCAACAAATGGGTAAGCAACAAGCCAAGGTGTTTGACACACAAGAACAGCTGGCTTCTGGTAAAAAAATGTTAGCGCCTTCGGATGACCCGGCTTTGGCGGCTGCTCTTAATAACCTTAAATCTCAAATGGATATTAACCAACGTTACCTTACCAACCTAGACCGCATGGTAGACACCTTAAAAATGCAAGAAGCCTCTGTAAGTGCTGCTGTAGGGGTAGTGTCACGTATTAAAGAACTCAGCATACAAGCGGCTAACGACACTTATAGTGCTGCAGACAGAAAGACTATTGCTATAGAAGTAAAAGAACTCATTAGTTCATTAGCAGACCTAGGTAACATGCGTGGCACTGACGGAGCATATTTTTTTTCAGGTTACAGCCAGGATCAAGCGCCATTTGTGGAAGGAGATTTAGGCGAAGTGACTTACACTGGCTCAGCAGACTACCATCAAGTAATGGTGGGAGAAGGTCGCATTATGCAGGTGGGTATGCCTGGCTCAGATTTATTTGGCAGCGTTCAGCATTTAGATAAAACTACCAATGTCAAAAGTAGTATAGATTTCTTCTCCACATTAGGTGACATGTACAAAGCCCTCGTGAATAACGATGCAGACGCTATTCGAGAGAATATCGATAAAGTGTCTAGCGTACACGAACATATCACCATACAAGAATCTAAGATCGGCCCACGTATGCAACGTATAGAAACGTTAACCAACGCTGGAGAAGACCGTGATTTTACCTATAAGGCCCTGCGATCTAGCATGGAAGACTTGGACTACGTGGAAGCTGCGTCTAGTTTAAAACAACATTCACTTGCGCTGCAAGCAGGGCAACAAACCTTCGCTCAACTGAGCGGACTAAGCTTATTTAAATATATCAGCTAGGCTAATTAAAAAAGCTAAAGCAGAAAGTGCTCACAACGAGGGGCAAAATAAAGGAGTAATTATTATGTCTATGGTCATTAATTCAAACATCGCATCATTAACAGCTCAGCGACATTTGTCACAATCGCGTGTTGATATGGAAACGGCAATGGAACGTATGTCTTCGGGCAAACGGATCAACTCGTCTATGGATGATGCAGCAGGCCTAGCTATCGGCAATCGTATGACGTCGCAAATTGAAGGCTTAAACCAAGCTGTGCGTAACGCCAACGATGGTATATCCCTTGCGCAAACTGCAGAAGGTACACTTGATGCACACTCTGGCATTTTGCAACGTATGCGAGTACTGGCTGTCCAAGCCGCTAACGACACTTATTCATCGTTAGACAAGCAAACCCTTAATAACGAATTCTCTCAACTTAAAGATGAGATTAATCGAAACGTAACCCAAGCCAGTTTTAATGGGCAGCAAATTCTTGACGGTACTAACACCTCATTTACCTTTCAAGTAGGCCATACCGCTGATGACACCGTAACCATTACATTGGCCGACATGTCGGGTAGTGAAATTGGTACCAAAACTTGGGCGGATAAATTGAGTGTGACACCACCGACAGCTGTTACAGCTGTAGCATTGCCCACAGGCGGAACCATTACAAGTGACACTGCCATAGCTGCAGGAACAACAGGTGTTTCTGGTAGTACTAAAGGAACGGGTACCATGGCTGTGCTCACAGCAGCAGCAGTTGGCGATCAACTGTCTATGACGGTTAACGGCACTACGTTTGCACATACTTTCGATCCTGCAGCCGCATCAGATACTTTGGCAGCAGATGCCTATGTGGCTGCGTGGAACTCAGATGCAACGGCTAGCTCTGCTTTTGCTGCTACTAATGCTTCAGGAACCATAACCTTTGAACAAACAACCGCCAGTACAGGAACTGTTACGGGTACAGCCGCATTTACCCAAGCCCCCATTACTGGCGAACAAGAAAGCTACGACTTCAGTAATATTGAACTGATTGAAGGCGACCTTGTCAGTATGGAAATAAATGGCAAAACTTACACTCAGTATTTCGTCACTGACAAAACCACCACTCTTAATGCCTTAGGTGGGCAAGTGGTAAAGGGTGCTGACGGATACGAAAATAAGGCCATTGATGGTAGTAAGTTAGTATTCACAGGCCCTACTAATGGTGCCGCTTTGGCTTCAAACATAGTGAAAGTTCAAAGTTCGTCTGTTTTAG
>CAJXEN010000037.1 GCA_913052465.1 uncultured Oceanospirillaceae bacterium | reverse complement strand
ATCGAAATGAACTACCAAAGACACGTAAGCAATGTTGTTCAACAAGCTGATCGTAGCTTGCTAGTCACTTTTGCAGACGGCACCAATTTAGAGGTTGATCAAGTGCTCATGGCTATAGGGCGCAACCCTCGATTGACCGGTATTGGTTTAGAAAATTTAGCAATAGAGACCACTTCGAAAGGGACCATTGCCGTCAATGATAAGTTTCAGACTAACATAGACAATGTCTATGCTTTGGGTGATGTCACTGGGGGTATTGAATTAACACCTGTGGCACTGGCCGAAGCAATGACTTTAATTAATAACTGGTATGGTGATGGCACCAAACGCATGGACTATAAGCTTATTCCAACAGCGGTGTTCACTCAACCTAACGTTGGTACTATTGGGTTAACAGAACAGCAAGCCCGCGAAGAGCATGGCGAAATCACAGTTTACCGTTCAGACTTTAAACCTATGAAACATACCTTGAGCGGCAGTGATGAGCGTAGTTTTATGAAGTTAATTGTGGATACTGTTTCGGATCGAGTTATTGGACTACATATAGTTGGAGAAGGTGCTGGTGAGATGCTTCAAGGTTTTGCCGTAGCAATGAAGGCTGGCGCGACCAAGGCTGATTTTGATGCAACCATAGGGATCCATCCTACTAGTGCAGAAGAATTAGTGACCATGAGACAGCCAAGCTAAATTAAATTTTATATTTTTACTTTTTTCGTAAAAAATACGGCAACCATCAAAATCTATTCAATAGTTGATTACAAGTGGAGCAATCCTAAGCAATAATTCTATTTGGAGTAGTTAGGTCATGAAATTTAATAAGACAGTTTTAGGTTTAGTAGTAGTTTTAGTTGTGACCCCGTCATGGGGTCATGGGGTCATGGAGAGCATCGATCCAATACGGTTTGGAGGACAATCAACGGCAAGCCCATATTGAGTACTAATGGAGAATGTGTGCGTGCAGTAGACTTTGCTAACCTTGGTCGCAACTCATGTCATGCCCCAGAAGTGGTTGAAGAAATGGCGCCTGCAGTTGTTGAAGACGTGAAACCAGAAAAGATTGAGGAAATGGTTGAAATCATAGAACTGGCAGCAGCAGTGGCTGTTCTTTCAGTTGAAAATCATGAAACTTCTATTTATTTTGGTACCGATAGTTCAGCACTCAGCGTCAAGGCCAATTCAATTCTTAATAAGTTTGTTGAAGTCTCGCAAGGAGCAGAACAATTATTAGCAGTCCAAGTTGTTGGTCATGCAGACACTCGAGGCGACGCGGACTATAACCTTAAATTGTCTCAACAGCCAGTGACTGCCATTATAGAACATCTAGCAGCCAGTGGAATTAAAACCACCTCTAGCTTTGCCCAAAGTGAAGCACGACCAGTTATGGAAAATGGTAAAGAAAACCTTGCAGCTAGTCGCACAGCTGAGGCGCTCATTAAAACCCAAGTTAAAACGATAAACTAAGCGATTTTCTACTTAACTAAAAAAGCCCCAACAGGTTTCCTGTTGGGGCTTTTTTAGTCGTGGCGTAAGTGGTCCTTTACTGCGATGGGTGTCTTAAAGTTCCAAACTACAAGATATGATGATGCAACAAAGGTAATGATTGCTGTAGCTTGAATAAGCAAAGACGCAGTCTCACCAATCAACATACTAGAGGCAGCAAGGGTAGCAATCAAAATAGAAAACTCACTCGTTTGACCTAACCTAAAGCCAACCTCCCATGAAGTTGCCTTAGATTTGCAAATAGGTCTAATGATCCAACCAAAAACAATGGGTTTTATGGTCACCACAAGAGTTGCCAATACCAAGCACTGAAACCAAACAGTGTGCATAAGCGGAAAGTTAAAGCTTGCACCTATTGAAAAGAAAAACAACACCAAAAAGAAATCTCTAATTGGTTTTAAGTTTATAGCAATGTACTGACTGATCGGACTAGAAGCTAGGCTCACCCCAGCAATAAAAGCGCCTATTTCAGCAGATAAACCGATACCATGAGCTAATTCAGCTAAACCCAAACACCAACCCAACGCTAAAAGAAATATGTATTCGTGGAAACGATCAAAGCGTTGAATGAGGGGCAACAGTACCCAACGAACAAAGCCCAGTGCAGCCAACATAACCAATGGTAAGGCGCCAAGACTTATTAATAGATCAGCATTTAAAGACAGCTCTAATCCCTCACTGAATTGTTGGCCTAGAGTGGTTAAAAGCGTTAATAAAATAATAGCTAATAAGTCTTGCAGTAACAACAAACCCACTACAAGCTCACCCGTTTGTTTGTGATGTAAAACAGTAGTAGGAAGTAGTTTAATACCAATAATGGTACTTGAAAACATGGTAGATGCGCCAATAATAAGGCTATCAATCAAACTAAAACCAAAACCATAACCCACCAGAAAGCCTAATAAAGCAAAAGCTACGGAGCTTATCAATGCAACCATATAGCCTTTTCGTAACATCTGTAATAAATGGCTAGGCTGCATATCAAGGCCAATAAGGAACAGCAGAAAAATAATGCCAATGTGGGAAACATCTGCTAATAACTCTGTATCTACCACCCACTCGAGGCCAAAAGGCCCTAATATAGCGCCTAAAGCAATATAGGCTAAAAGCAACGGCTGCCTAAAATACAAAGACAATGTAGCAAGCAGGGCTGCACCGGTGAAGATTAAGAAAAATGAAAAAATTACTGATTCCGTGTGCATCACTATTCCTTGTTTAGGGAAAATTTTATGCCTATGGGCAAACTTAATGTATAGCGCCTCCAAACTAGCCAAAGTAACAAAACTGCAAGCATTCGGTAACCTATATGTAACCACCATACAGACATAAAGCCATATATTGGTGTCAACCAAGCCATTAGTGGCAAGAACAGCAGCCATTGACTAGCAATCACCAGTACCAAGGCAGTTTTACGCAGGCCCGCCAACAGTAGCAAGCGACTTAAGATAATGATCATAGTTTCTAATACCATAGCCGTTGCGTACCAAGGTAAGGCTGTGGCCATTAGATGCTGTAATTCTCGGTTAACCAAAAGCAGTTGCGCCAGCCATTGGCTAACAACCGCAACACAGAGCGTTAAAGCTAGCGCAGTAAACACTGCCGTGCGAAAAATTAACATGCTCCATTTTTTAGCACGCTCCCTGTCTCCATCGGCTACTGCAGTGCCTATAAGAGATAATGCAGCCTGGCCTAAACCAATGGCGGGAAGTATAAGTAACAGCCCAACATTGAGTACCGCAAATGAGGCTGCCAAGGCGGAGACACCAAGTTGACTCAAAATCCAAAAGAACACAGCTAAATGTAAAGCAAACGCTAACTGTTGTAACATGGGAGGCCAAGTAAAGCGCAACAGCAATGGCCAGTTCTTTAAACCAAGATGCCAGCTACTAGTTAAGCTCCTTAAACTATAATGGCCACTCCTAAATAACAAAGCCAGCTGTGTCAAAACACCCAACCAAATTGCAATACTAGTGCCAAAACCAGCACCTACCGCACCCATAGCAGGCAGTCCAGCAACACCATAAATAAGTCCATAACTAATAGGTATGTTCGCTAGGTGAGCTAGTAAAATTATTTTGGTATATTGCCACGCATTACCTTGCTCACTCCAATAGATTCTAGCTGCAATACTTATAATAATAGCGGGTAAGGCCCACAGGCGAGATTGACCATAATAAGTAGCAAGACTATTAATTCGATCATCCAAAACGAATAAGTTAATTACATCTTCTGCCACGTAGGCACCTGTTAAGCCCAAACCAACGCAGATGAGCAATCCGCATACTAGCCCTAATTCAAGTAACCCTTTATGTGACAGAGTAAATTGGGACACTAGGCTGTGCCAGCCAGTGCCAAACCCAGTAATGATAGCGACCAAAATAAACACCAGATAACTGCCAATACTAACGCTAGCTAAGGCTAAACCACCCAGATTCCCAACCAGTGCAGTGTCTACCAAACCTAAAATAGCCTGTGATAACATGGCACCACTTAATGGCGCGGCAATGCGCAACAAATTTGCCAATGAAGGTTGTTGTGAAACATTTAAATAGGTTTTTTGGGAATAACTCATGTCTCGCCGCTTAACAAATGTCTAGAAAGTAATGTTAACTATAGATAGTCTATTATATGCTTTTTTATCAACTCTTTAAAATGAATACCCAAGTAAAACAGTAGGGTATATAATGGAGCCGAAGTAGCAGCCCTAAGGGTTACTAAAGTAGTAAGTAAAAAAGGAAAACACAGTGGATTACATAGACATTACCCCCAGTGCACAAGACTATCTAGCAGAGTTGCTTTCAAAACAAGATGTAGAAGGCATTTCTGTACGTATATTTGTTACTGATCCAGGCACCCCAAACGCTGAAACCTGTTTAGCTTACTGTCGTCCAGATGAAGTTAAAATTACCGATGAGTTTTCAGACCTTGAAAAATTCCGGGTTTATGTTGACCCAGCCAGTGTAGACTTTTTAGACGAAGCCTTCATTGACTATAGTTCAGACCGCATGGGTGGGCAGCTTACTATTAAAGCCCCAAATGCTAAAATGCCCCAAGTGAGCGCTGATAGTCCTTTAGACGCTCAGGTTAATTATTATCTTTATACAGAAATCAATCCAAGTTTAGCCTCTCACGGTGGTGATGTAAGCCTGGTAGGTGTAGTAGAAGAAGAAGAGGGTAACGTCGCCGTACTGAAGTTTGGTGGTGGTTGCCAAGGTTGTAGTTCTGTCTCCTTAACTCTAAAAGAAGGCGTCGAAAAAACCTTAAAGGAAAAAATCCCTGGCATTTTTGCAGTACGCGATGTCACAGACCACACTAATACAGAAAATGCCTACATGTAGGATTTTTGAAAGCAGAAAACCAGCATTAATTGCTGGTTTTCTGCTTTCAAAAGAGACTTAAACTAATCTAGAGCGGTTAGGTAAACTGTTCTTAAGCTTCATGGCCAGTTCGCGCATGCTAGATTGGGTTGTGTCCCAGTCTATACAAGCATCTGTAACAGAAACACCATATTGTAATTGAGACAGATCTTGCGGAATAGATTGATTGCCCCAATTAATGTTACTTTCAATCATCAGACCAACAATAGAGTCATTACCTTCATTTATTTGTTGGGCAACGTTGGCCATTACTAAAGGTTGGATAGCTGGGTCTTTACTGGAGTTGGCATGACTACAGTCCACCATGATATTGCCCGATAAACTATCTTTTGCAAGCGCTTGTTCACACATGGCTACATTGGCAGTGTCATAGTTAGGCTTGCCACCACCTCCACGCAGCACTACATGGCCATATTGATTGCCACTAGTACGTGTTATAGATACTTGTCCATGGGGGTTGATACCTAAGAAAGAATGAGGTGAAGCCATCGATTCTAAAGCATTAAATGCCACCGTTAGACCTCCGTCAGTACCATTTTTAAAGCCAATAGGACAAGATAACCCAGACGACATTTCACGATGGGTTTGAGATTCAGTAGTCCGTGCACCAATGGCTGCCCAACTCCACAAATCTGATTGATACTGAGGTGAAATAGGATCCAGTGCTTCTGTCGCCAATGGTAAGCCCATAGCTGCTAAATCCAACATGAGCTTACGCCCAATGTATAACCCTGTTTCAATATCAAAAGTGCCATCTAAATGGGGATCATTAATTAGACCTTTCCAACCAACAGTAGTACGTGGTTTTTCAAAGTACACCCGCATAACAATATAAAGTGTGTCTTTGAGTTCGTTCGCTAAATCGGCTAGGCGGCGCCCATAATCTAACGCAGCTTCTGTGTCATGGATAGAGCATGGTCCAATGACTACAAACAAACGGTGGTCCTTGCCATCTAAGATGTTTTTGATGGTTTGACGTGACTGCATTACGCCATCAGCGATCATACTAGTGGTCAGTAATTGGTTTTTGAGATCTTCAGGGGAAGTAAGCACCTGTTGGCTAGCAATATTCAGGTCTTCGATGCGACGATCGGTCATGTTTTGTCTCTATAAAATAACTAATAGTAAATGCCGGTAAAGATTGGCTTATGGTAGGGTCTAAACGCTATAATCAAGCCGTCCTTTGTAACACAAACAAAGGCCCACAAACAAATGAATCTCACCTAAATCGTATTTGAGAGAAAAAAAGGATCATGGCAATACTGGGTAAAAAGAGCAGCTTTTTCACTATAAAGAAAATATTTGCCCTATTCATGGGTTTACTGCTCTGTGTCCATGCTCAGGCTTCACTGTTTAGTTCCACCAAACATCCATTGCCTGCGGAGCAGGCTTTTTCTATCAATGCTCAACAAAACAATGATCAAATCAATGTGGTCTGGACTATTGCAGACGACTATTACCTCTATCAAGACAAACTGGTTTTTACCACGTCTGATAACCAATCCTTAGAACAGGTGTTATTACCTCCAGCTGAAGTTAAGGAAGACCCTGTGTTCGGTACCACAAAGGTCTATTATCAACAGCTTCATATATCTGGCGTTTTACCTAGTTCGGTCACCAAAGCCACTCACCTCACAATTCATTACCAAGGTTGTTGGAGCGGAGGAGTTTGCTATCCGCCACAGAAAAAAACGATCGAACTGACCACCATCACTGGTACTACCGCGGTTATTCTACCATTGGCTTTTAGTGATACAGACTGGTCTAACACTCATGGTACCGATGCTAATTGGTTTATAGAAAATCTAGAAAATACGTCCATTACTACCTTATTACTAATTTTTTTCTTAGCTGGTTTGGCCTTAGCTTTTACGCCGTGTGTATTACCTATGGTGCCCATTTTATCTAGCATTATTGTTGGCCTTAACCCAAAACCTGGGCCAGCGAGAAGTTTTTTATTGTCTCTTGTTTATGTTTTATCTATGGCTGCAACATACAGTTTAGCTGGCGTAGTTGCAGGAGTAAGCGGTGCCAATGTACAAATTGCTTTACAACATCCTCTAGTGATAAGTTTCACAGCAGCTTTGTTTGTGCTGTTCGCCTTGGCAATGTTTGGCTTAATTAATGTGCAAATGCCACCTGCCATACAAGTTAAAATTAACGCCATAAGTGATAACCAATTAGGCGGCCAATATACCGGTGTGGCGGTCATGGGCATATTGTCTGCATTAGTGGTAGGCCCATGTGTAGCTGCCCCGTTGGCGGGTGCGTTACTATTTATTGCCCAAACTGGTGATGCAACTACTGGGGGTTTAGCCTTGTTTGCAATGGGATTAGGTATGGGGGTGCCATTATTGTTAGTAGGTACATCAGCGAGCAAATGGATTCCTAAAACAGGCCCTTGGATGCAAAGAGTTAAAGTGGGTTTCGGTTTCTTAATGCTGCTCATGGCACTTTGGATGACTGACCGCGTTTGGCCAGAGGCTACACTTATGTTGGTTGGGTTAATAGCTATTGTCATCGCCTTAATATTGGCCTTACATCATCGTTGGCAGCCCCCTTTAAAGACAATGGCAGCTGCAGTAATAAGTTATACCTTAGCAATGTTCTTAGGTCTATATGGTGCCTTGTTAGTGCTAGGGCAGTTCGCAGGCACCGGATCGCTGCAGCAGCCGCTTGGTAATCTTATTGCTAGCTCAACTAACACCATGACCAAATCTTCGTTGCAAAACCTAAACATGATCAAGGTGTTGCCTCAAGCAGTCACACCCTTATTACAGCAGGCAAAACTGGATAAACAACCAGTGATGCTAGACTTTTATGCCGATTGGTGTATCTCTTGTAAGGAATTAGATAGCTTTGTTTTCACTGATAAGCGGGTACAAGTTGCCCTTGAGGACTTTAAGGTAGTTAAAGTAGATGTCACAGCTAATAGCCTTGCAGCAAAGCAGCTCATGCAATCTATGCGCATAGTAGGTCCTCCAGCTTTAGTGTTTTATAATTCACAAGGCCAGTTGACTAGTAAAACTGTGATTGGTATTCCAGCCATTGTTGATTTAGTTGACCTGTTGCATCAGGTCAACACACTATAATTATACCTATATGCTTTTTTGGTCTATGTGGTATGATTTATAGATCATTCTGTCTGGTTTAAACAGTTCTTATGAAGTTACAACAGCTAAGATACATCTGCGAAGTAGAAAAACACAACCTTAATGTCTCCGCCACGGCCCAGAGTTTGTTTACGTCACAGCCAGGCATAAGTAAGCAAATTCGTTTATTAGAAGATGAGCTAGGTGTTGAAATTTTTGCCAGAAGCGGAAAGCACCTCACTCACGTTACTCCTGCAGGCCAAGCTATTTTAGAGTCAGCCCATGACGTACTGTTAAAAGTTGATGGTATTAAACGTAAGGCACAAGAGTATACTGATGAGACAAAAGGTGCTTTGTCGATCGCCACCACACATACGCAGGCACGTTATGCTTTACCTAAGGTCATTAATAATTTTATTGGCCGGTACCCTGATGTGTCATTACATATGCAGCAAGGCACGCCCAAACAAATTGCCAGTCTAGCCTCTGATGGCGAAGTAGACTTCGCTATTGCTACAGAAGCAATAGACCAATTTAGTGGTCTATTGATGATGCCTTGTTACCACTGGAACCGATGTGTTGTAGTGCCTAAAGACCACCCTCTAGCGCAGATAGAAAAGCTATCTTTAGAAGAGTTAGCAACACACCCTATAGTTACTTATGTATTTGGTTTCACCGGACGATCTAAACTAGATGATGCTTTTAATAGTGTTCACCTAGAGCCAAAGGTGGTTTTTACAGCTGTAGATTCTGACGTTATTAAAGCTTACGTTAGGCTAGGGCTTGGTGTGGGCATCATAGCCTCGATGGCCTATGAGCCAGAACTGGACGGTGACCTAGTGGCGTTAGATGCTAGCCATTTGTTTGCCTATAGCACTACTAATATTGGGTTTAGAAAAGGTACTTTTTTACGTGGTTATATGTACGATTTTATAGAAGCCTTTGCACCCAATCTTACTAAAAGCAAAGTAGATGCAGCTCAGGCCTGCCGTTCTCAACAAGATCTTGATGCTTTATTTGAACGTAACACACTTCCTGTGAGGTGAAAAACTAAAATGAAGTTAGCTTAAAGCTTACGTAAACCATTAAGCAGGTTATTTACTTTAACAAAAGTTTCTTGATATTCAGCATCGCATTCTGAGTCGGCTACTAAGCCACCCCCAGCCCAACAGTAGATATGGCCACCACCATCACCCTTGGCATCGGTGACTAAAGTACGAATACAAATATTGGTATCCATGCGCCCATTGGTGCTGATGTACCCAATAGAACCTGTATACGCACTGCGTCGATGAGGTTCTAACTCCTCGATAATTTCCATAGCGCGCAACTTTGGGGCCCCAGTAATAGAACCACCAGGAAATGCACCTTTTAACAAAGGTAATATTTGTTGACTTGATTCAAGCTCTCCAGTAACGGTGGTTACTAAATGGTGCACATTGCTGTAGCTTTCGACAGCAAATAACTTAGGCACTTTAACGGAAAACGGCTGGCAGTGTTTACTAAGGTCATTACGCAGTAAATCTACGATCATTAAATTTTCAGAGCGATCCTTAGGGCTTGCTGCTAATTCATCATAAAACTGCTGATCTTCTAATTCTGTCTGTCCCCTTGGTCGAGTACCTTTAATGGGTTTTGTCTCTACTTTACAGTTATCTACCTGTAAAAAACGTTCAGGAGATAAACTTAATAATGCTCCTTGTGAGGTCTCCATGTAGGCACTGAATGGTGTAGGTGATGCTTGTCTAAGTTGTTTATAAGCGATCCAAGGGTTACCCTTATAAGGAGCATCAAATCTTTGAGCTAAACATACCTGGTAACAGTCCCCAGCATGAATGTAGTCAATCACCCGGTGGAACTTTTCGGCATACTGGCTTTGGGTCATGTTTGAAACGAAGTCTCTTTTAAGACTAAAGCCTTCATTCGGGGACGGTGTAGCTTGCAGAATTTTTTCTACTAAGGATTGCGTGCTGGGTTCATCAAGCTGGCTTACTAGATAGCTTTGTTGTAGTTCATGGTCGTTAATAATGGCCCAAGGATAAATACCTATACACAGGTCTTCCATAGTCATATCTGCAGTGGCAGTGGCAGGTATTGTTTCTATAGAGCGGCCCAGATCAAAACCAAATAATCCTGCAGCACCACCAGTAAATGGAATACCTTTGGCTTTGGTAAGTTTGCTAGTATCAATGAGCAACTCACTTTGCAATGCGCCAATTAAGTCAAATGGGTCTGTATCCGTTACTTTAATAGTGTTGTTGTGTTCAACTTTAGTAACGCCATCTTTATGGGTAATCACCGCCAATGGCTGCGCCATGGCTATATCGTAACGACCAAAATGACTATCTGGACGACTAGAATCTAATAACAATGGCATCGGTAGATGCCGTATAGTTTCAAAATAATGGCAGGCGTTTTCGACGAAAGGTAGGTTGGTTATATACACAGTGGCCATCTTAAGACTTAGTAAAAGACCATTCTAACCGCCCCGAGACAGTGGCACTAGGGCTTTACTGCAATTAGGCTTATAAACTCCGTACAATAATAATTTTAAAATAAACAATACTGTATTATTGTCTACAATATTTTATAATAATGTGATTTGACGGCTATTATTGACTGTAATATACTAATTAAATTCAAAATGTGTAGACAATGCGCCATGCAAGAAGAAGAAATAACCACTTTAGCTAATAAGGTGTGTGAACGTATGGTAAACGATATTATTACTGGCACTCTTGCTCAAGGTCAAAAGTTAAACGAACCAGAACTTGCCCGTATTCATGGCATTAGCCGTGGACCTCTGCGCGAAGCAATGAGTCGACTTGAAGCCATGCGTTTGATTACGCGCACTCCTAATGTGGGGGCTAGGGTAATTACGCTGTCATACGAAGAATTGTTAGAAATTTATCAAATAAGAGAAACCCTAGAAGGTTTAGCGGCAAAACTTGCGGCACAAGCTATGTCTGCAGGGGAAAAGACTAATCTAAGGCTACTTCTTAATAGCCATGGCAAACATATTTTAGATACCCAAGGTCAATCTTACTTTCAGCAAGAAGGTGACGTAGATTTTCACTACTGCATCATCCAAGGCAGTAAGAATCAGCGCCTTATTGACATGCTCGCTGGGGACTTGTATCAACTGGTCCGTATGTACCGCTACCAATTTAGCGTGTCTAGTAATCGCCCCCAACAAGCCTTAAAAGAGCACAACCAAATTTGTAGCGCCATTGAAGAAGGAGACGCAGATTTAGCGCAGTGGCTCATGAAACGCCATATCAATAACGCTCGCAATAACATCATGCAGCGCATGCAAACACAATCAACTACTCAGGATGGAGAGAATCGATGAGCAAGACCATTAGAATGAGCCAAGGCGCTAAGTTCCGCGCGGCTATAGCCAATAATGATCCACTCCAAATTGTTGGTACCATTAATGCCTACAGTGCCATGATGGCTGAAAAAGTAGGACATCAAGCTATTTATTTGTCTGGAGGCGGCGTAGCCAATGCTTCCTATGGCTTACCAGACCTAGGTATGACCAGCCTTAACGATGTGCTAGCCGATGCTAGCCGCATTACTGCTGCCAGCGAATTACCCTTATTGGTAGATATTGATACCGGCTGGGGAGGTGCTTTTAACATTGCTAGGGCAATTAAAGGCATGGAATCTGCTGGCGTAGCCGCAGTACATATTGAAGATCAAGTAGCACAAAAGCGTTGTGGTCATCGACCTAACAAAGAAATTGTCACAACCCAAGAAATGGTAGATCGTATTAAAGCCGCCGTAGATGCACGCATCAACGATGAATTTTTTATCATGGCTAGAACTGACGCTTTTCAAAAAGATGGCTTACAGGCAGCTATAGACCGCTCTCAAGCGTGTATAGAAGCGGGTGCAGACGGTATCTTTGCTGAGGCTGTGCATAAACTAACTGATTACCACGCCTTTGCTAAAGCCATATCTGTTCCTCTATTAGCTAATATTACTGAATTTGGTGCCACCCCTTTATACAATAAAAGTGAATTAGCTAATGTCGGTGTAGACATGGTGCTTTACCCACTAAGTGCGTTTCGTGCGATGAGCAAAGCAGCCCTTAATGTGTATCAGCACTTATTAGCCGACGGTGACCAGAAGGCCGTTATCGATACCATGCAAACCCGTATGGAACTGTACGACTTTTTAGACTATCACTCGTTTGAAAAAAAGTTAGATGAGCTCTTCGCCGCTGGAAAAAACCTGTAACCACACCTATAAAAAAGGACTATTACAATGAGCACTAAACCTATTTCTGGCGCTGGCCTAAGGGGCCAATCCGCAGGTTCTACTGCACTGTGTACTGTTGGCTTAACCGGTACGGGCCTCACTTACCGTGGTTATGACATCAGTGAATTAGCAGAAAAAGCCAGTTTTGAAGAAGTAGCCCACATGTTACTTAAAGGACATTTACCCAATCAATCTGAATTAGATGCTTACACTCAAAAACTACAGCGTATGCGTCATTTACCTGCGGCGTTAAAAACGGTGTTAGAGCAGATCCCTGCTGATGCCCATCCGATGGACGTTATGCGCACAGGTTGCTCTATGCTGGGTAACTTAGAGACTGAAACTGATTTTTCCATGGAACAAGAGGTTACCGACCGCTTACTAGCCCTATTCCCAGCCATTATTTGTTATTGGTATCGCTTTAGCCATGATGGTGTGCGTATTGAAACGCTAACTGATGACGATTCAATTGGGTCATATTTCTTACATTTGTTACATGATAAAAAACCCAGTGCATTACACAGCAAGGTAATGAACGTATCACTTATTTTGTACGCCGAACACGAATTTAATGCATCTACCTTTACTGCAAGGGTTTGCGCATCCACGCTTTCGGACATGCATTCTTGTGTAACCGGTGCTATTGGTAGCTTGAGAGGGCCATTACACGGTGGTGCTAACGAAGCAGCTATGGATTTGATCGGAAACTTAAAAACACCCGATGAGGCCGAAACTGCCATTATGGGAATGTTGGCCCGTAAAGACAAAATCATGGGTTTTGGCCATGCCATTTACCGTGAGTCTGACCCCCGTAATGTCATTATTAAAAGCTGGTCAGAAAAATTAGCAGAATCTGTAGGAGACACTCATTTATACCCAGTGTCTGTACGTTGTGAAGAAGTGATGTGGCGCGAAAAGAAACTCTTTTGTAATGCCGATTTCTTCCACGCTTCTACCTATAACTTTATGGGCATCCCCACCAAATTGTTTACCTCTATTTTCGTGATGTCACGCCTTACCGGCTGGGCCGCCCATGTAATGGAACAGCGCACTAATAACCGCATCATTCGCCCAAGTGCCGACTACACAGGCCCAGAAACTGCCCAATGGGTAGACATCGCTCAAAGAGGTTAATCACCATGAACACCAACTATCGCAAAACCTTAGTTGATACAGGGTTAGATTATTTTGATACCCCAGCCGCCATCAATGACATTAGTGCAGCCGCCTACGACAAACTGCCATACACCTCCAAGATATTGGCGGAACAGTTGGTGCGTCGTTGTGACCCTGCCATGTTAACGGCTTTTCTTAAGCAATTGATTGAGCGTAAACAAGATCTAGACTTTCCTTGGTACCCGGCACGCGTGGTGTGCCATGACATTTTGGGCCAAACTGCCCTGGTAGACTTAGCCGGGTTAAGGGATGCCATTGCAGAGCAAGGTGGCGATCCTTCAAAAGTAAACCCAGTAGTCCCTACGCAGCTGATTATTGACCACTCTTTGGCGGTAGAGCATGCCGGTTTTGACGCCGACGCATTTGAAAAAAACCGTGCCATTGAAGACCGTCGTAACGATGACCGCTTCCATTTTATTGAATGGACTAAAACAGCCTTTAAAAACGTTGATGTGATCCCTGCCGGCAATGGCATTATGCATCAAATCAATTTAGAAAAAATGTCTCCCGTCATTCAGAACTGCGACGGCCTGGCTTACCCAGACACTTGTATCGGTACTGACAGCCATACCCCGCACATTGATGCCTTAGGTGTGATCGCTGTTGGAGTAGGTGGTTTAGAAGCAGAAAACGTGATGTTAGGCCGTGCCTCTATGATGCGCTTACCAGACATCATCGGTGTAGAACTAGCCGGTAAACGCCAACCAGGTATTACTGCCACAGATATGGTGCTGGCGCTAACTGAGTTCTTGCGAGCACAAAAGGTAGTGTCGTCTTATCTTGAATTCTTTGGAGAAGGAGCCAACAGTTTAACCATTGGTGACCGCGCAACTATTTCTAATATGACTCCAGAATATGGAGCATCTGCGGCGTTATTTTATATCGACCAGCAAACTATCGATTACCTTAACATTACGGGACGCGAACCAGAGCAAGTGGCTTTGGTTGAAACTTATGCCAAAACCAACGGTTTATGGGCTGGTGACATGATTAATGCCCAGTACGAACGAGTATTAACGTTCGATTTGTCTAGCGTAGGCCGCACCATGGCTGGGCCATCTAGCCCTCACCTTCGTTTACCAACTTCAACCTTGGCAGAGCGCGGTATTGCCAAAGCTTATGATAATTTAGAAGCTAAAGGTTTAATACCCGATGGCGCGGTAATTATCGCTGCCATCACCAGCTGCACAAACACCAGCAACCCACGCAATGTCATCGCCGCGGGTTTATTAGCCCGTAATGCCAACCGTTTAGGCTTAAAGCGCAAACCTTGGGTTAAGTCTTCCTTTGCTCCTGGCTCTAAAGTAGCCAAACTCTATTTAGAAGAAGCAGGGCTGTTAACTGAAATGGAACAACTTGGTTTTGGTATTGTTGGTTATGCTTGCACCACTTGCAACGGCATGAGCGGTTCTTTAGATCCACAAATTCAGCAACAAGTGATTGATCGTGATCTATATACCACAGCTGTATTATCGGGCAACCGCAACTTCGACGGGCGTATTCATCCCTATGCCAAACAAGCCTTCTTAGCATCACCGCCATTGGTCGCGGCCTACGCGATTGCTGGCTCTATACGTTTTGATATAGAGCAAGATGTATTAGGTAAAGACCAACAAGGCAATGACATCCTGCTTAAAGATATTTGGCCTGAAGATGACGAAATAGACGCTATCGTCGCCCAATGTGTTAAACCTGAGCAGTTTAAACAGATTTATATTCCAATGTTTGATCTAGGTAAAATAGCAGAGGCGGCAAGCCCTTTATATGATTGGCGTCCTAACACGACCTACATACGCAGGCCTCCCTATTGGGAAGGTGCTTTGGCAGGTGAACGTACGTTAAAAGGTATGCGTCCCTTAGCCATACTAGGTGACAATATAACCACCGATCACTTATCACCTTCAAACGCTATTCTTGCTAACAGCGCGGCAGGTGAGTATTTGACCAAAATGGGGCTGCCAGAGGAAGACTATAACTCATATGCCACCCATAGAGGCGACCATTTAACTGCACAAAGGGCTACTTTTGCTAATCCTAAGCTGCTTAACGAAATGTGCCGTGATGATGCAGGGAACATTCAACAAGGATCCCTTGCCAGACTAGAACCCGAAGGCCAGACTATGCGTATGTGGGAAACCATTGAAACTTATATGGGGCGTGCTCAGCCTCTAATTATTGTGGCTGGTGCAGATTACGGCCAAGGCTCATCCAGAGACTGGGCTGCTAAAGGGGTCCGTTTAGCCGGTGTAGAAGTCATCGTAGCCGAAGGATTTGAGCGTATACATCGTACTAACCTTGTAGGTATGGGAATTTTACCCTTACAATTTAAAGCGTTAGAAAATCGAACTAGCCATAAGCTAGATGGAACAGAAACCTTTGATGTCATTGGTGATTCTAGCCCTGGTTGTGACCAGACCTTGGTGGTTAATCGAGCGAATGGTAGCTTTGATAGCATTACCGTTACCTGTCGCTTAGATACAGCAGAAGAAGCTTTAGTTTATGCTGCGGGTGGTATCTTACAGCGTTTCGCCCAAGATTTTCTTGAAAAAACAAATGCTGCTTAGGACTTAACATGAGCTTTGAATCGCAAATAAAAATCCCAGCCACCTATATGCGAGGAGGTACTAGCAAAGGCGTATTTTTTAATCTACTGGATTTACCCGCTGCAGCGCAAGTTCCTGGATCAGCACGAGACGCCTTATTGATGCGAGTGATTGGCAGCCCAGATATATACGGCAAGCAGATTGACGGCATGGGTGGTGCAACATCAAGCACTAGTAAAATCGTCATCTTAAGCCCATGCACCCAGCCAGATCACGACGTAGATTACCTGTTCGGTCAAGTTTCTATTAATAAGGCTTTTGTAGACTGGAGCGGCAACTGCGGTAACCTATCGTCTGCAGTAGGGGCTTTTGCCATTAGTTCTGGTTTAGTAGACCCTAGCCGTATTACTAACGATGGCATGGCTGTAGTTAGAATTTGGCAAGCCAATATCAACAAAACCATTATTGCTCATATCCCTATGGTTAACGGACAAGTGCAAGAAACAGGTGACTTCCAATTGGACGGTGTAACCTTTTCCGCTGCGGAAATTAAGCTAGAGTTTATCAACCCCTCCGCTGCAGACGCGAATATGTTCCCCACGGGTAACTTAGTAGATCAATTGGAAGTGCCTAACATTGGTACCTTTGATGTCACCATGATTAATGCAGGTATACCCACCATTTTCTTAAGGGCGCAAGATTTAGGGTATACGGGCATAGAGTTACAAAGCCATATTAATACAGACCAAGAGGCGTTAACTAAGCTAGAGACCATACGCGCCTATGGAGGTGTACGCATGGGTTTGTTTAGCCATATTGATGATGCCAAAACCCGTCAACATACACCAAAAATCGCCTTTGTAGCCCCCGCAAAGAGCTATACTTCATCAAGTGGTAGCACCGTCAGCGCTGACAAAGTAAACTTATTGGTGAGGGCCATGTCTATGGGTCAGTTACATCACGCCATGATGGGTACCGCTGCTGTGGCTATAGGTACGGCAGCAGCGATACCTAATACCTTAGTTAACATTGCCGCAGGTGGAAACAAGTTGGCGCAAGTTACTTTTGGGCATCCTTCAGGCACCTTAACCGTAGGCGCTGAAGCCCATCAAAACAATGAATCATGGCAGGCAACCAAGGTAACCATGAGCCGCAGTGCGCGGGTGTTGATGGAAGGTTGGGTTAGGGTGCCTTTAGCTAAGGAAGAAGCTCTAGCTAGGAAAAAAGATGCCTGAGTTTCATGTTGACGTAACAGATTCATCAATACCTGCTGCTGAACTACTTAAGCAGCACAGCAGATTATCTAAACAACAAATAAAACAAGCCATGAAAAAGGGCGCCGTTTGGTATAGTGAATCTGATACAGGATACAAACGTTTACGACGTGCAGATAAAACCCTTAAAGTTGGCCAGCAGTTACACCTTTATTACGATGCAGGCGTTTTAGGATTACAGGTAGACGCCGCCGTTTTAATCGCTGACGAAGGCGAATATAGCGTTTGGTATAAACCTTACGGCATGTTGAGTCAGGGTTCAAAGTGGGGAGGTCATTGCACCATTAATCGCTGGGTAGAACAAAATCATCTACCGCAAAGGCCTGCGTTTATCGTAAATCGTTTGGATCGAGCGGCACAAGGCTTGATGTTAATTGCCCATACAAAATCGGCAGCTTCTGCTCTTAGTGGTTTGTTCGAAAAGCGAGCGATAAACAAACAATACACTGCTTTGGTATCAGGCTCGTTTCCAGAACACTTAATACTAGACACGGCTATTGATGGAAAAAATGCTCTAAGCAGGGCGAGTTTGTTGTCATACGCACCGCACACTAAGAAATCCTTAGTGTCTGTGGAAATTGAAACTGGCCGTAAGCACCAAATACGAAAACACTTGAGTGGTGCAGGTTTCCCCATTGTTGGAGACCGCTTATATGGGCCAGGCTTAGATACTTCTAGCGTTAACTTATGCCTAGTTTCTACCTATTTAGGCTTTAATTGCCCAATCACTGGCCTTGATAAAAGTTACCACCTTAGGAATGATTACTTGCCTCAAGTTGGTTAGACTTACGGTACCATTTTAGTTAAGCTCAGGCTTAGGATTACTTTTTATGCAAGACTTATTACCCGAATTATGCGATCAGTTTGAAGACCTAGTGCAGGTG
>CAJXEN010000036.1 GCA_913052465.1 uncultured Oceanospirillaceae bacterium | reverse complement strand
CGATTGGCCGGTAATGACTTTACCCAATGGTGGGCCAAATACTCCCCCTGGGTGCACGCTCACCATTTCCATCTTATCTGCACCAGCCTGGCCTTCTATAAAGTCCCAAGCTGCCTTCTCTGCCAAAGTTTTACTTTTAGTGTATGTGCTGATGTTGGCTGCGTTAATATCAGTCCAATCTTTAGGACCAAATACTCCCGTTTTCATACTCCCCATCATGGCTAGAACAGAGCTGGTTAAGACCACCCGTTTTACCCCTGCTTTTTGGGATGCTCTTAACGCACGTAAGGTGCCCTCTACCGCTGGAATGATCATTTCATCATCAGATTTTGGGTTGGCAATGACAAAGGGAGAGGCCACGTGCATCACATAATCACATCCTTGTACTGCTTCATCCCAGCCAGCATCATGGGCAAGGTTTAACTCAACAATACTAAACTGGCTTATATCTACATCAGTTGCAGCCAATGTATCACGAACCTCTTTTTCTTTGTTGTTACTACGCACAGAGCCTCTAACGGCAAAGCCTGCAGTTAAAAGTTGCTGGGCAATGTGCAGCCCAATGTAACCAGACACTCCCGTTAGAAGTACAGTTTGTGGCATATCAATTTCCTTCGTGATGGATTAATTACGTACCAGCCGGTATATTAAGCATCGCTTTAACGCCTGTCAAATTAAAATACCAAGCCGTACTAATTAAATGAATACTAATAACTCAAATAACTCAAATAACTCAAAAGCTGCAAGAGGGCGCCCCCAGACCTTCAATCGTGATCATGTATTGGATGTAGCGATGCACGCCTACTGGCATGACGGTGTTGATAATGTCTCAGTAAATGAAATTTGTAAAAAAGCCAATGTTGCCAAACCCGGCCTGTACCGAGAATTTATCAATGAAGATGGTTTGATGAAAGCAGCACTGCACCGTTATCAACAAAAGGTATTGGCACCTTTATTCGACGCACTAAAAGAAGATACACCGTTTAGGGAGACCCTTGGTAACATCGCCTCTTCCATTACTATGGAACACAATGATGAGCAAGTGCCTAAAGGATGCCTTCTGGCTAAAATGCGTCAGTCGCGCTCATACATGGGTGCCGGCACGCAAGAAGCAATAAGCCACATTCATGAAGGGGGGCTAGATGCTTTATACCATTGGGTTTTGCGCTCAAAAATAAAAGGTGAATTCACCGCTGATATACCCCCGAAATTGGTAGCCACCTACATTGACACGCAGATGCACTGCGCCATGTTGCAGTTAGCACAGGGCGGACAAAAAATAACCGTAAGAGCAGTGCTTACATTATCATTTTCTGTACTGATATAATTAGACCTGTATACATTTATGAGAATTGCAACCTATTGTAGGCCATTGCAATGGCTATGAAACTAAGGTGGATACTAGTGTTGTTAATAGCCTCACCAGATGTTTTGGTGAGGGAAAATACAGATAAAACGACTACCCTGGTTTTCTTTTGATGAAATCTTTAAGCTGCCATTGTGACGCAACATGATACGCTTAACGATAGCCAGTCCCAAACCAGTGCCACCACTGGCACTAGAGCGGCTAGGGTCAACTCGATAGAAACTCTCTGTTAGGCGCGACAAATGCTCTTGCCCAATACCAATACCATCGTCGGTCACCGTGCAACACAGCCCATCATCAGTCTCGTGCCATGTGATGTTTATATGTCCGCCACTGTGGGTGTATTTAACCGCGTTGGCTACCAAATTAGTCAATGCACTAAGGATTTCCACCTTAACGCCCATGACACTTTTTTGACTTTCAACATGCATCGTTATGGTGAGCTGCTTGTTAAGTTTTTGAGCAGATATTTGGCCCTCATCAAGTACCTCTTTGAGAAGTGGCTCTATGTCGTTATAGGCTACGTCAGACACATTTATAGTGTCTTCCAAGCGCGACAATACCAACAGATCTTGCACCAGATTAGTCATGCGGTGCGTTTGCGCTAACATACGCAGGTGAGACTTTTGGATATGAATGTCTAGCTCAGGGTGGTGCAGTTGAAAGATTTCCAAGTAGCCTTGAATGGCTGTTAGTGGCGTGCGTAATTCATGAGATACATTACTAATAAAATCTCGCCGCATATTTTCCAAATTTTGACTATCGGTAATATCTCTTACAATCAACAGATTGTCACCTTTAGCAAACTCAGTAATAGCAATTTCTAACAACTGATCAGGATTGACTGGCGAGCGCACCGCAATAGGTTGTCTAAAATCGGCTTGTTGGTAATAGGCAAAAAAATCAGGCTCGCGTAATAGGTGAAGTAAAGGCGCTCCACGGTCTTGCTTCTTGTTCAGCCCAAGCATTTTTCGCGCCGATATATTCCACCATTCTAGTGCACCGCTGTCATCAATCGTCACTACACCCTCTCGCAGTGCATTAGCCGATTTTTGAATACGAAGAATAGAGGCGGTTAGTTCTTGCTCAGACTTAAAGTGCTTAACCTGCAACTGGGCAATACGATCAAATACTCTACCCCAAACACCTTGTGCGTCAGGTAGTTCGGCTTGGCTGTCATCACTGTTTAGCCACTTATTAAGGTGATATAAATTGCGTGCATGATAAAGCAGTATAGCCAATAAGCCACTGGCAACAGCCCATCCTACAGACCATAATATCGCCCCCAGCATCATGCATAAAAACACACCGACGTAAGCTAAAGGCACCCTAGCCTACTTCGTCAAGTTTGGTAGAAAAACGGTATCCTGAACCACGTACAGTTTGCACCAGCTGCGAATGCTCGGTCCCTAAAGCCTTTCGCAGTCTGCGAATATGCACATCCACGGTACGTTCATCGATATACACATTTCTACCCCAAACATAGTCGATCAACTGACCGCGGCTATATACCCGCTCTGGATGGGTCATAAAAAATGTCAGCAGGCGTATTTCAGATGGGCCAATAGAAATGGGTTGGCCTTTAATAATAACCCTTTGTGAAGCTGGATCTAAGGTTAATTCACCTACTTGTATTTTAGTCTGATCTGCCACTACCCCAGTGCGGCGCATAACCGACTTAAGGCGTGCTACTAGCTCCCGTGGGGAAAAAGGTTTAGTGATAAAATCATCTGCACCCGAATCTAAACCAAGCACTTTATCAGATTCTTCTTCCCTTGCTGTGAGCATAATAATTGGTAACTTAGCAGTTAACTCATCACTTTTTAAGCGCCGTGTAAGCTCAATGCCACTACCCATAGGCAACATCCAATCCAACAAAACTAAATCAGGTTGAAGGTCAATAATCTTGATGTATGCATCTTTGATATTATCAGACTCAAAACATATAAAACCAGCCTTCTCCAATACAAAGCGCAGTATCTCACGTATATCTTCTTCGTCTTCAACGATCAGTATTTTGTTTTGCGTCATGCTGGTCTTCTATAATTCAGTAACATACGGTCATTGTGCCAAAAATACATGGCCCCCACATGGATGGACCATTTGCTTTAGTTGTTCAGGTCTAAAGTTGCATGCATCTGAGCAACAGAACTGTGGCTCACGTTAATCCCTTTTACCAGATAAATTAGATGCTGCGCTACATTTTGGGCATGGTCACCTACGCGCTCCAGACTACGCAACATCCAGATGATATGCATACATTGCTGAATGGTCCCAGGCTCTTCCATCATTTGCGTGACTAGTGCTCGCATGGCAAACTTGTATTCTTTATCGACTTCATCATCGCGCTTGGCCACTTCATAGGCTAGGTCTGCATCATAGCGGGCGAACGCTGTTAATGAGTCGCTCACCATGGTGGCAACTAAATCGCCAATATGTCGCACCTGAAGGTACCCTTCGCCTGGAAAATCTGCAATTAACTTATTAGCACTATTGGCAATACGGCATATTTCATCACCCATACGCTCTAAGTCAGCTACAGCTTTGCTGATAGCAATTACTAAACGTAAGTCACTGGCTGCAGGCTGGCGCCTTGCAATAATACGCGCACATTGATCATCCAAGTGCATTTCCAAAGTGTTAATCTGGTCATCAGCCTTAATGGCTGTTTGTAGCAGAGCAGTGTCACCCGTTTTCAAACCAATCATAGCATCTTTTAGCTGTTGCTCTATCATCCCACCCATAGCCATTAGGTGCGTACGAATCTCATCTAGTTCGGTATTAAACTGTTGAGATATATGGCCTACATGCCCGTCTTTACTAGTAATATTCATCTGAGAGTCCTTAATTACCGTTAACCGTAACGGCCAGTAATATAATCTTCTGTTTGCTTTTGTACAGGGTTAGTAAATAATTGGTCGGTGGTACCGAACTCAATTAAATCACCCATGTACATGAACGCTGTATAGTCAGACACTCGAGCAGCCTGTTGCATATTATGTGTCACTATCACGATGGTAAAATCTTTCTTTAGTTCATGGATCAGTTCTTCAATTTTTAACGTTGAAATAGGGTCCAGCGAGGAGGCTGGCTCATCCAGTAAAAGAATTTCTGGTTTCACTGCAATAGTACGAGCGATTACCAGCCTTTGTTGCTGACCACCAGACATCCCCAAAGCACTTTCGTGAAGGCGGTCTTTGACTTCATCCCATAAAGCGGCAGATTTAAGCGCCCATTCTACGGTTTCATTAATCAATCGCTTTTTTTTGATGCCTTGAATACGCAGACCATAAGCTACATTTTCGAAAATACTTTTGGGGAAAGGGTTAGGTTTTTGAAACACCATGCCAACCCTACGGCGCAGCTCTGCTACATCTACACCCTTAGCATAAATATTTTGCTTATCAAGGGTGATTTCGCCATCAATATTACATGAATCGACCAGGTCGTTCATGCGATTAAAGCAACGCAATAAAGTTGATTTGCCACAACCACTGGGGCCAATAAATGCGGTTACTCGGTTACGGGGAACCTGCATTGTTATGCTATTTAAGGCTCTCTTGTCACCATAATACAAATTTAACCCATTCACCTCTACAGCAATGCGCTCTTGCTCCATACTTAGGCCTTGAGGCGCGTTAATGGCAAGACTAAAATTGGTTTTGCGCTCTACTTCCATCATATTTGCTCTCATTGATTAACTCTCTAATGCCTTATATTTCTCTCGTAAACGGTTACGAATAGCAACAGCAGACAAGTTTAAAAGGGCAATAACCAGTACCAGTAAAAAGGCCGTTGCATAAACTAAGGGCCGCGCTGCTTCTACATTTGGACTTTGAAAACCAACATCGTAAATATGGAAGCCTAAATGCATGAATTTTTGGTCCAAGTGCAAAAACGGGTAGTTACCATCTAATGGCAAGGATGGCGCCAACTTTACTACACCCACCAGCATCAAAGGCGCTACCTCACCAGCTGCCCGTGCCACTGCCAAAATAACACCCGTCATAATCGCTGGGCTAGCCATCGGCAAGACTACCCGCCACAGGGTTTCAGCCTTGGTTGCCCCTAACGCTAAACTACCCTCACGCACTGCCCGGGGGATGCGTGACAAGCCTTCTTCAGTAGCCACAATCACCACTGGAACCGTTAATAATGCTAGGGTTAACGATGCCCAAAGCAGGCCTGGCGTGCCAAAAGTTGGCGCCGGCGCTGCCTCTGGGAAAAATAATTGGTCAATGTTTCCACCTAAAAAGTAGATAAAGAAACCTAGACCAAATACCCCGTAAACAATAGAAGGTACTCCTGCTAGATTATTTACCGCTATACGAATAATACGGGTCACAAGGCCTTGTCTAGCATATTCGCGCAAGTAAACTGCCGCTACCACACCAATAGGCGTTACCATCACGGACATCAACAAAACCATTAGCACAGTACCAAAAATAGCGGGGTAAACCCCCCCTTCGGTGTTAGCTTCACGTGGTTCTGTACTAACAAATTCCCATACTTTTGAAATATAAAAGGCAATCTTCTCTATGCTGGTCATGGCATTAGGACGATATGCGCGGACTACTTTTGATAGGTTAATCTCTACTTGAGTGCCATCCATTGTCTGTGCAATCATGCTGTCACGTTCAAGATCAGCGTAAAGATCAATCAATTTCTGCTGCAGACCAGCATAGCGCTGATCGAGTTCGCTACGTTTGGCATCCAGCTGTGCTTTTAAAAGAGGTGTTAGTTGGTTTTTAAGTTCAAGACCACGCTGCTGAAGCCGCAACCGTTCCATACCATAGTTAATTTTTCCAATAGCACCTTTTTCAATGCTTTGAATGTCATCATAGATAACTAGACTTCGCTCTACCCGCCCTAAAAACAACTGCCACATATCCTCATCAGCATAGTTATCTCGGTCAACAATCATAGACCCAGCTTCTTTTAGCGCTACCAGCCTACCGTAGAAATTACCCCATTCGCGCCGCTCTAGGGCCATCATTTCTTGTGGGTAAACGATGCTCGTTAAGTCTTGTTCTAGCACCCACAAAAAATCAGCCCTAGTGACGTCTCTGTTACCCGTTTTAATAAGTAAACGTTTGGCACTTTCTTGGCTAGCAGGAAGGATAACGCCCGAGCCACGGAGTTGTTCAGCACTCACCAGTTCATCATCAACAATGCTACCAATCAAACGAGTTGATTGTTGTTGAACTTGCACTTGTGCCTGCAATATAGGTGCAGGCCAGAAATGCCCTAAGCCACGCACTGCGATCAATGCCAACACACCTACAACCATAATTATGTTGATAGACACTGCCGCGCCGTTGAGCCAGATCCAGGGTAAACCACTGGAAAACCATTGTTTTAAACCAATTCTCATCATTCGTAACTCTTACAGTGAACCGTACTTTTGACGTAAACGTTGGCGAATCACTTCAGCTAACGTATTAACAATAAAGGTAAAGGCAAAAAGTACCAAAGCAGCTAGGAACAGGATGCGAAAATGCGACCCCCCTACTTCTGACTCTGGCATCTCCACCGCAATATTAGCCGCCAACGTGCGCATGCCCTCAAATATATTCATATCCATAATAGGTGTATTACCTGTGGCCATCAGCACGATCATGGTTTCACCCACGGCACGTCCCATACCAATCATCACAGCAGAAAAAATACCTGGGCTGGCCGTGGGTATAACAACACGGGTTAAGGTTTGCCAAGGTGTAGCTCCCAAGGCCAAACTACCTTGGCTTAGGTGTTTGGGCACACTAAAAATGGCATCTTCGGTAATGGAGAAAATAGTAGGAATCACTGCAAATCCCATGGCAATACCGACCACCAAGGCGTTACGTTGATCATAATTAATACCTAAATCTTCACTCACCCATTGGCGCATGTTACCGCCAAACAGACTCGTTTCTATACCATCACTTAGGGGCATAGATAACCAGGCTAAGCCAAGCACTACTGGGATAATTATCACAACGTCCCAGCCGTCAGGTAATTGCCACCAAGAGTCTTTGGGAACCTGTGCCCAAAGGTAGGCAAATATCAAGGTGCCAAAGGGCACCACTACTAGTAAAGTAAATACACTGGCTAAATTAGTCTCTATAAACGGGGCCAACCACAAACCAGCCAAAAATCCTAAAATAACTGTGGGTAAGGCTTCCATTAATTCGATGAGCGGTTTTACCTTACGGCGCATTGCCGGTGCCATAAAGTAGGCTGTATAGATCGCACCACAAATAGCCAGTGGGGTGGCCATTAACATGGCATAAAAAGCTGATTTTAGGGTACCAAAAGCTAATGGCATCAAACTATACTTTGGTTCAAAATCATTAGATGCAGAAGAGGATTGCCAAATATATTCCGGGTTTTCGTACCCTTCGTACCAAATTTTATTCCATAAGGCTGTCCAGGAGGTGTCTGGATGCTTATTATCTACCTGCCAAAAACTCAATTGCCCTACTTCATTTTCTACCAACATAGCGTTGGCACGAGGCGACATAGCAATAAAACGAATGGGGTTTTTGGTGAGTTTTTCGCTATGCACCTGAACGCCTGCTGTGGCACTAAAAAAGGCAATATTGCCCTTAGCATCCCCAGTGGTAAAACCTCGGCGACGATGCTCCATGGCCAGTAGTTGAGAACCCTGTTGTTGATCAAAATTACGGATATGGGTCAGGGTCCAGTGGTTATCTTTGTCTCGTACCATAAACCACTGACTTATAACGCCATTCACATCTGCCACTGTTAAAGTGGACCCACCCAAAAGTAGCTGAGCGTCACTTAACTCATAATTTGACAGTTTGTGTACCGCATGTAACCGCGGGCTAGCCACATTTCGCAGATCCAAAATGCTCAAATTAGCACCTCGATCTATCGCCATCAACCAACGCTGATCAGGTGAAATCAACAGCTTGAAGGGCATTGAACTTAAGGTAGGTAACTCATAAGTTTCAGCACTAAGCTCCACTACGTCACTCATGAAATTTTGTTCTTTATTTAACCGGATCAACGACAGCTGATTATTAGCATTAGCGGCCACTATAATCAGAGCCTCTTCGCCGTCTCTAATCGCCAGTTCTTTGGCCTCCCCAAAATCAACTGGAAGCGCTATAGCTTCAGCGCCATAGGGGTATACTAATAGTGGCGTGATGAGGCGCTGATCGTCTGGATAAGTGATGTCATATTCTGGCTTTGATACGAGGATGTTGCCCTGGTCACTGGCTATTGCAAATAAGCGGCTGACATTATTTTCTAATGCGAACGCACTAATTTCTTCTGGCTGGCCAAAATTAAGCTGATCCTTAACCAACACTTGCCCATCTTTTGTTGCAAAAAAGTGTACATCACCGTTGTTTGAAAGTTTGAAACCTACTTCGTTTTGTTCTTCCACACTTAGGTGCAGGCTGGGCACATCTGAACCCACCTCATAAGTGCTATTCTGCTCATCCCATGGGGTAATGCTCGCCCCTTTAAACAGTGGCACCACCTCATAGGTTAGGTACACAAAAATCAACAAAATAGCCACAATAACGCTCATACCACCAATGCCAACAAACATGGTGGTGAGGCGGTCTTTTATGGCCCTGAATTTACGGTTGCGTCGCAAAGCTGGAGTATTAAAATCCAAGTCTGGAGCAATTATAGGTGTTTTATATTTCATGCTAGCAAGTGTAATAGGGTTATATGACAGTAATATGACAAGCCGGTCACATATCGATAAATAGGTTTGTGTAAAAAATAAAAAAGGGCCTGTTCATTAATGACCAGACCCTTAGAAAACCAACTTATCTAGCCAGCTAATGTAGCCAGCTTAATAATTATTGCAAATCTAGCGTTTTAAGATATTTCTCAACGACCTCAAGAGGAAGTGGGATATAGCCATCTTTAACTACAACTTCCTGACCTACTTTGGACATTACTAATTTCACAAACTCACGCTCTAAAGGTGCAAGTCCCTTGTTAGGTGCCTTATTGATGTACACGTATAAAAAGCGAGATAGCGGGTATGTACCATTAACCGCGTTGGCAGGCGTTGCTGCCACGTAATCGTTGCCTTTCTTAGATAGTGGTATGGCACGAACTGATGAGGTTGTGTAACCGATGCCTGAATATCCGATACCGTTTAAAGACGTTGCTACAGACTGTACAACAGACGCCGAACCTGGTTGCTCGTTAACCGAGTTTTTGAAGTCGCCTTTGCAAAGCGCCTTTTTCTTAAAGTAACCGTAGGTGCCAGATACAGAGTTACGGCCGTAGATCTGAATATCTTGACCACCTAAAGCACCTGTTACACCAACCTGGCCCCACTTGGTAATATCTGCGTCACCACCACACTTGCGTGTAGCAGAGAAAATTGCGTCTACGTCTGCAATCCGCATCCCTTTTACTGGGTTGTCTTTGTTAACAAAAACAGCCAAAGCATCTATGGCAACGGGCACAGGAGTCGGCTTATAACCGTATCTAGCTTCAAAAGCTTGCAGCTCATTATCCTTCATCATGCGGCTCATAGGGGCCAAATTAGAAGTGCCTTCTGTCAACGCCGGCGGCGCCGTAGAAGAACCCGCTGCTTGAATCTGAATATTTACATTGGGATAATTACGCTTAAATTCCTCTGCCCAAAGGGTCATCAAGTTTGCAAGCGTATCAGAACCTACTGAGGAGAAGTTGCCAGATACACCACTCACCCTAGTGTATGTAGGCAAATTGGGGTCTATCAAATCAGATGCGTGCACAGTAACTGAGAGGGTACTAGCAACCAACGTTATGGCAGTTAAAAACTTCTTGGCTTTCATAGTTATTCCTAAGGTTTTGGATATCATTTAAGATAGAGCCATTGTAGGAGTAGAATATGACAGCCACATGACACGTGAAAAATAATTTTCCACGTGCCTAAAAGTACACTTTTTGTAGCATTTTATGACTGGGTTTTAGACAAACTAGTCGAAAGATTTATCTGTTAACACCGACTTTCACAGGCCCTTAGTGAGTGCTTCTAAACTAGTTATAGTTACCTTTAATGCCATCGATTAAGGCGTCGCCTGCCTACTTACTGGGCACCTTAACCTTATCGCGCCATACGCTTAAACTTCACCAACATACTCGCCTCGTGCTGGGTAATTATGGTTAATAGCAAAATCTAGCGCACCTAATAATTCAGAAAACTGTGGCCTAGCAAACGGCATGGTCTGTACCGACCCATAATAAAGAGACTGATCTGGGCTCACTAGAAATACCCCAGGTTCTGAAAACAAGGCAGGTTCTTCAATCCCTATTGAGGTTTTTCCTCTAGAGCTAGAAATATACAGCCCCCATTCTCGAGCCTTAGCAAGGCTTAATCCATAACCAAACTGAAGGTTACCTGCGCCCACCTTATCTGCCATTTGTCGGGTGCGCTCTTCGCCGTCGCAGCTAATTGCAATACAAGTGACGCCTCTTTTAGCAAATTCTTCTACATGGTTCTGAAAGTCTTTTAGCTGATTTGCACAAAGAGGGCAATGTAACCCTCTGTAATAGCAGATGACAACGCCGCGTTCTGATACGTCAGACGACAGGTTAAATTGTCCATGATCAAGGGTTTCTAGCATAAGGTTAGGTGTTTTCTGACGTGGTAATAGCATACTGTTTTCTCTCAAATGTGTTTTAACCTTACTATAACTGATATTATTATCTGTAAAATACTATTTAATTGACTAAAACACCGATATGTCCGAATTTGACCGCCTTTCTGCTCTTATCAATCGTTTTTCCTTAAAGGTGACACCTCAACAAGGCCAGCAAGTGAACCTAATGGTCTTGCAAGACAAAAAAACAGGGCAGCCCACTCAAATATTGTTGGCACCACTTAGTTTTTTACCTAAACAAACATTGGTGGATGAGCACGTAATGTTCAGTGCCCACACAGATTGGGGTGGCCGTGATAACCCTCTATTCGCCACACTACCGCGTTTAGTTGAGATCAATATAGATCGTAACTCAGACCTTTCCATGCTGGCACGCCTACTTAAGACAGAAGCTGAAGCGCAGCGATGTGGGGCTGGTGGTGCACTTAATCGCTTGGGTGAAGTGTTAATGATTAGCATACTACGCGAGCAAATAGAATTAGGCTCTACAGCCCCTGGACTGCTCAATGGGTTAGCCGATAGCAGGCTAAGTCGAGCGATCGTATCCATGCACGAAGCACCAGGAAGACGCTGGAAAAATGAAGACCTTGCGCATATCGCTGGGTTATCGCTGAGCCGTTTTACTGAATTATTTAACCACCGGGTAGGACAAACTGTGCAAGCTTACCTTCGCCACTGGCGCATGATCCTGGCATGTCAGGACATAGAACGCGGTGATCGTATACAGACCATCGCCACGCGCTACAGCTACGGTTCCAGTGAAGCTTTAAGTAGAGCGTTCCGGCGCCAATTCGGCCACAACCCTATAGCCCATCGTAAAATTTCTTGAAGGTGGGTTAATTAAAGCTATAACCATTTTCAATTGCGTAGCCAAAGCCACCTAAACTATAGAAATAAAAATTAGTTACGACCTTGGTTCAGGCTGTATAAACCGTTTGCTTAAATCACTTAGCTGTTTCATTTGCATGCCATAATTGCGGCAGCCTTTGCACATGGCAGTATGTAATTTTACACTAGTAGATTCTATAAAAGTCAGTTTCCGGTCTTGTGCTTGCGATAGAAGCTGGGTAGCTGATTTACAATTCATCATTAGTTAAGCCCCTTTATCAATCCAGTTTGTTTGTAAACACTTTCTAAGTTTTGAGCGAGCCCGGTAAAGTAGTACATTAAGACTATTTTCAGTCATTACTAATTGCTGACATATTTCATTAGTGCTTAAACCGATGAACTCACGCATCATATATGCTCTGCTATATTGGCCAGGCAAGCCTTCTAAACAAGCCTCAAATACCCGCCAAAATTGATCGCTAGCGGCGCTTTCACTGGGTTGCTGCCATGCAGTAGGTCGCTCAGACAAGTGCCAATAACCTCTATTGTCAAATTGCTGATCCCACACTTCTAGGCCAGCTTCATCTTCCTCATCATTTTGTACCAAACTACTGGGTACAAGGCGCTGGTTGTTACGAATTACGTCAATAATCTTATGCTTAAGTATGGCAAATACCCAGGTTTTAAATGAAGCTCTTCTACCAAAGGTTTGTTGGTTTTTTAAGGCCCCTATAAATGCGTCTTGAACAGCATCTTCGGCAATACTGGCATCTTGTAGCTGCAGTGTTGCAAACTTGAGCATTTGTTGGCGTAACTCGCTCATGAATGCTTCATCTTGCGTCCAGTCATGGGTTTGTGGCGCTACAATGTTCGGTGCTGTCATAGCACATTCTCTAGTATTCTGTGGAGCCTCCACTTTAGTTGGTGGGCCTTTACTATTCAAGTGATGGTCAGCCGACTATTGATTAACGTACCGGTAAACGCTGGTCTTGTCACGAGCAGCTGCCCATGCAAACCAAAATAAGGTAACACTGGTTAACTCCTTACCTTGCGCATCCTGCAGCCAGGCCGTTTGACTGGCACTATGGTAATGCACTACAACTGCCTTGCCACCAACATAGTCTCGAAGGGGTTGACCTGCCTTGGCCAGCTCAACCAATGGCCAAGCCCTGCTTTCGCCGTTTACTTCAATACCTAAAACGCGTTGTTTGGGGTGAAAACCTTCAGCTCTAAACTTAACCGGAAACAAGGTTGCGCTTGTCTCCTCGTAACCGTCGTAGGGGTTACTGCTATATTGACGTGAGTAACCCGTGTCAAAACTCAATACTTGAGTATGGGGGTGGATTTTTTTCCAACGTGCCCAGCTGGTATGTTGAACCGCTATTGGTTGAAGCCGTAACCCTTGCTTTGTTCCAGTGACGGCTTGCTTTTTAATCTGTGACCAGAGGGAATCTGTTTGCCGGTCAAATAAAAGAACATCACTATTATATAGCAATCCTGAAACACCAAAATCTAACACTTGGCCATTGAAAGTTCGTTCAAATACCATACCCGAACCGCATAATGGGCAATAGGTGACGAGTGTAGGCATATCATCTAACTGGTCGTTTACGACCTCGTGCCAGTTTAAAATGCGTATAGGGTAAGCTTTGCTGTGGGTGCCGTCAGTAATACCTAAAACCATGTCATTTGCATTCAACTTACGCATTTGGTCGGCGGCTATGAATATAGGTTTATCAATTGCAGGAATACCGTCTTTAGCGGGCCCACCTCGATAAATCTGTGCTACTGGCAAACTGCTTTGTGACAAATTGAAGCCGTTTAAGCTAGCCGCAGCTGCACTATTGGTTATGAACGTTACTGCTAACAGCGCCGTTAATGATACAAGAGATTTGCGTTGAAACATGTGCTACTCCTTCAGAAAAAACTAACAGTGATTGGAATAAACGTTGTTATTGTGCACAACTTACTAATGTTAGTCGGATGGCACATTAGGTTCTTACACCTTATTTAAAAATAACTAGGACATCCCTATAGGCACCTGTCTTACGGCTCTGTTGCACAGTCTTCGTCCATCCAGCCCATTCAGATCTTTTATCATCACACCTCGAAGCTGTAACTGCAGCTCAAGGGCATCTCACTCACTCCATGAGTTCTGTCCTGTCCTGCGGTCATTTAAAGGCTGCCACCAACCACCTGCAGCATATAGGTAGAGCCAATGGCTTAGTATTATAAAAATTCATGTCCTACTTAAAAACTTATACCCCGCGCATTGTGGTGATATCAGGAATTATTGTGACTGTCATTACTTTGCTGGCTGGCACATCCATCTTTGCTGTCATGGAACGCCATGCTAATGAACTGCAAAGCAAAAAAATTTAACTATATCTAGACAGTCAAATACAACTGATTGCGTCTGAAATTGGCACAGCCTTTAATAGAACAGAGCTAATTGCAACAAACTCTCCTTTGATTGATATATTGGAACTGGTAAATAAAGACATGGATGAAGCAGCTACTCGGATCCTATTTAATAAGGCCGCTCGATCTTTCGGCGGCAACGATGACCTTATTGCTACCGCATTGTTTGGTGAAAATGGGCAAATTCTGAGTCGTGCTGGTTCTTTTACCAAACAGCCAGAACTAGCAGTGCGGCTCGATAACTTTCCCGGACACGTGCAACTACAAGGTGTGCGCACGCTACTTATAGCCACAGGCTGCGATGGTTAGACCTTTATTTGTAATTCTAAAAAACCACTTCTGTAGCTACATTGCCATGGCGGCTTTAAACGAGTCTACATCTGTAACATTTCGCATTACTAGCTAATAATCTCTAGTGCTTTGACACAAAGTCCCATTGATTAGGGGTTCAATAATAGTAATGTTTATTTATTATTATTTTCATGCTAACATTATTGTTATGTTATAACATATTTAAGGAATGCTAATGAAAACATCCAAATCTATGACCATGGCACTGACCAGCCTTTTGCTCACATTGCCCTTTCACTATGCTTTAGCTGCCGAACTAGATCCGCATGAACACGGCAGTGCAAGTCTCAACATTGCCATAGACGCCAATACTATTGAGATGCAATTTGAATCACCAGCCGTAAATATTGTTGGCTTTGAATATACAACTGATGATGATCAACAGCAGTTGTTAATTAAACAGGCACAAAATAATCTTTCAAATTTTGATGCGATTTTTACACTAGTGGGAGACGTATCCTGCCAAACGATTCAATCATCTGCGAACTGGGTTACCAAGCACGAGGAAGATAGTCACGAAGAGGATCATGACGAGGAAACCCATGAAGATGGTCATGAGGAAGGACACGATGAAGAAAGTCATGATGAGGAAGCTCATGAAGACCATGATGAAACCCCGTCAGCTGAACATGCAGAATTCATTGCAGAGTATCAGTTAGAATGTAATCAGCTGAACAACTTAACCGCGATAGACGTTAATTTATTTGAGTTTTTCCCAGCCATTACAGACCTTGATGTTCAGATTATTTATTCTGCTGGCCAAATCAAAAAGGAACTAAACGTTAATAAGACGCTGATAAAGTTAGCCAACTGATGCTTGAGTCTGTCTGTAAGTCACCATTAATAGCGCTAAAAGAAGTAGAGTTTGCGTGGCATGCCAAAGCAAACTCTACCATTAAATCAGCTAATCTGTGTGTAGAGGAACATGAACATGTTTTTATTCAGGGCGCTTCTGGGTCTGGCAAGTCTACACTTCTCAATATCATCGGTGGTATTGTCACGCCCCAAAGTGGACAGGTTGAAATTGTAGGGCAAGACTTTTGCCAACTTAAGGAATTACATCGTGACAGGGTTAGGGCAGACCACATTGGGTTTATCTTTCAGCAGTTTAATTTGATTCCTTATCTATCAATACTAGAAAACGTCATGTTGCCTTGCCGCTTCTCAAAACTAAGGCGTGAAAATGCCATTGAGCGCTCTGGGAGTATTACTAAGGAGGCGGTCTACCTGCTGGATCGCTTGTACTCTAAGGGACGCTTTAGTTTCCACCGTACTACCGGTGAACTAAGTGTGGGGCAACAGCAGCGCGTGGCAGCTGCTCGGGCGCTAATCGGCCAACCTCAATTAATTATTGCAGACGAACCTACTTCATCTTTGGACTACGATGCACGAGAAGCGTTTATGGGCCTTCTATTCGATGAAATCACGCTCAGTGGTTCAACACTACTTTATGTTAGCCATGACCCTACACATCAACATCTATTTGATAGAGTTGTAGATATGTCTGTAATTAATCCGCACAGCGAGCACGACTTATGAACCTCAGATTATTAGCCTGGAAAAGTCTGAAAAGTAGGCGTTCTACTGCCATTTTAACGATTTTTTCGATCGCGGTTAGCGTTGTACTTTTGCTAGGTGTTGAGAAGGTTCGGGTGAACGCACAAAGTAGTTTTGCAAATACTATTTCAGGTACAGATTTAATTGTTGGTGCCCGCAGTGGATCTATTCAGCTGTTGCTTTACTCTGTTTTTCGCATTGGTAACGCCACCAATAACATTACATGGAAAAGTTATCAGGATATCGCCCAACTAAAAGGCGTGAAGTGGACCATTCCTATATCCCTGGGTGATTCACACCGAGGTTTTCGTGTTATGGGCACCAGCAGGGATTATTTTTCAGTATACCAATATGGTGAAAAACGAACCCTTAAGTTTTCTTCTGGCATACAGTTTGAGGGGGTGTTTGACGCTGTTATTGGATCAGAAGTAGCCAATTCACTAAACTATTCTATCGGTGACGAAGTGATTATTTCTCACGGCACTGGCAGCACAAGTTTTGCACAGCATAAAGATAAACCATTCGTCATCAGTGGTGTTTTGAAGCATACGGGAACCCCAGTAGATAGAACCATCCATGTTAGCTTGGCGGGCATAGAAGCGATGCATGTTAACTGGCAGGGTGCTATAAAAAAGCGCAAAGCTAGCAAAGCCCTGACGGAATCTAACCTACAATCAGAGTCGATTACTGCTTTTCTAGTAGGTTTGAACAGTAAAATAATTTCATTCAAAATGCAGCGTTATATTAACGAATATTCACCTGAGCCGTTGCTGGCTATTTTCCCTGGAATTGCACTGCACGAGCTATGGAGTTTAATGTCTGTGGCAGAAAAAGCGCTACTCATCATTTCCTTATTTGTTGTTCTGGCTTCACTTACTGGGATGCTTGCTGTCTCACTAGCAGGGCTTAACGAACGCAGGCGTGAAGTGGCTATTCTACGATCAGTAGGTGCCAGCCACTGGCATATAATGGGCTTACTGGTGACAGAAACAGTATTATTGACTATAGCTGGCATTTTAATGGGAGTAACTTTGCTATATTCGAGTATTTGGTTAGCTCAACCCATGATAGAAAAAACCTACGGTTTGTTTATTCCCATAACTGCACCCAACATAAGAGAGCTCGGTATGGTTTCTATGCTACTTGCAACAAGCTTTATCATTGGCCTAGTACCTGCGTATCAAGCTTATAAAAACTCATTAGCAGATGGCATGTCAATCCGCTCATAACACAGAAGAATACGATGAAAAGTATCAATGTTACCTATTACCGCTTAAGCCACTTAAGCCCCATACTGCTCATTTTGCTGCTCTGCTGCTTTACCTGGAGTAGTGCCTTTGCTGCTGAATCAAATGAAATTGAATGGGAAAGTTTGATTCCACCAGACTGGAATCCAAATCAAGTTTTTGAAGACATGACCGATGAACAATACTACGCACTTTCAGACACCGAGTTATTGGTGCTTGAACAAACCGTACAAGCCATGTTTGATGCAGCACCTGTGGTTGATGCTTTTGATGGTCAACAGGTGAAAATACCTGGTTTTGTGCTACCTCTTGAATTTAATAACACGCTGCTTAAGGAATTTCTACTAGTACCCTACTTTGGTGCATGTACTCATACCCCTCCTCCGCCAGCTAATCAGATCATCTACGCAAAACTAGAGACAGGAACTAAGCTAGAGAGCATTTATTTACCGGTGTGGATCACCGGCACACTATTCGCAAGTCGTTCACAGAGCCAGCTAAATGAAGCTGGTGTTGATACCGGTGTTGAAGTGCAATCAGCTTACTCTATGAAAGTAGATTTGATCGAACCCTATATAGAGCAATGGTAATACGTATTTATGAGCGTGCGGCATTTGATTTTAAGAGCTTATTTAACATGATCTAAGCATCTTTCGTCAAAAAAACATACAGTGGTTCAGCCTTGTGCGCCTGTCATGAATTCTAATAGTCTGCTGTCTCTTCT
>CAJXEN010000035.1 GCA_913052465.1 uncultured Oceanospirillaceae bacterium | reverse complement strand
GGAATGTACCGCAGGATATTACGCAGAAGTAGGTGCTGATTTAAGTGCGCTTACGATCAAACAACACATAGGTTACGTTTCTACTGCTTTGCAGTGGGAATACAGAGTAGGCACTAGCTTACGCAACATTATTATTTCTGGCTTTTACGATTCCATTGGTTTGTACAGCAAGAGTACCGATCGGCAAAAGCAAATTGCCAATGAGTGGCTGGCTTTATTGGGCATGCAAAAACGCGGCGACCAACCTTTTAATAAGCTGTCTTATGGTGACCAGCGATTATTACTTATCGCTAGAGCCATGGTTAAGCACCCGCCATTGTTAATTTTGGATGAGCCTTGTTTAGGTTTAGACGACATTAACCGCCAATTGGTTTTAGCCTTGATTGAAAAAATCTGTGCAGCCAAGGAAACCTCAGTCATTTACGTTAATCACCACGCGCAAGACCGCATCCATGGTATCGACAATTATTTAGCCTTAGAGAAGTCTTTGGACAATTGCTAATTGTCTCGCATGGCAACCCGGCATCAGTTAAAGTTCAGCCATAAGTATTTCATATTCAAGGATTCGTAATGAAAAGCTGGTTTTTGCTATTTTTGGCTGTGGTGTTTGAGGTGGTAGGTACTTCCGCTATTAAGCAGTCTGCAGGGTTTACTAAGTTATGGCCCTCTGTAGCGGTTGCCGTGTGCTTTTTGATGGCCTTTTATCTGTTAACTTTTGCACTAAAAGTACTACCAATCGGTGTGGTTTATGCAGTTTGGTCGGGCATGGGCATTGTTTTTATTTCGATGATTGGCCATTGGTTCTTTAACGAGCGTCTGGATACACCTGCTGTTATTGGGGTTAGCTTTATTCTGGCTGGCGTGGTTATTATGCAAGTATTTTCTAAGGCTGTGGCTCACTAGATCAATTAACTAATAGGTATTTATTATCCCAAAAGTCGGCATGCCAGAAATCAGACGCCCACAACTTATTCGTGCCACTATGGACGTGATCAATCAAGTGGGGTTTCTCAACGCTTCGGTGGCCAAAATTGGCCAGCAAGCTAGTATTTCCCCCAGTATTATTAATCACTATTTTGGTGGTAAAAGTGGCCTAGTAGAAGCCACCATGCGCAGTATTTTGAAAGACCTTGCCAGCGGTATAAACTTTCGTTTAGCCAAGGTTCCTAAAGACGACATGGTGGCACGCATAGAAGCGATAGTGGGAGAAAATTTTAGCACCCATCAACAAGATGAAGCAGTGGTTAAGACTTGGTTGGCATTTTGGGCACAAGCCATGCATGACCCTGCGTTAAATCGCTTACAGCGGGTCAATGAACAACGCCTACTGTCTTATCTTAGATTTGAATTAAAGCGTTGTATGCCCCACGCACAAGCACATCAAGTTGCTACTACCATAGCAGCGCTGATTGATGGCATTTGGTTGCGCGGTGCTCTTAACCCACAGGGTATAGATTCAGACTTAGCCCGCCAAGTAGTGACTGATTATCTATCGCTTTACTTAGCAACACAACCTAACACCTGAACACGCACCAGTTAACGACTCAAGTTATATAAAGCCCAAAACTCATCTACCCGTGCGCCATCGTAATGGTCTGTGTATTCTTGTGGCAACAGCGTTAGGTCTCCATGGGTGGCCGGATGACAAATTATTTCGGTAGCTTGAGTTAATTGTGCCAACTGCTGTTGCCATTGGTTACGCAACACAAATTGCTTACGCCCAGGGTATTTGAATGGTAGATAAGACAACCCCGCTCGGTGCACCGCACGCTTTGCGGTTAAAGAAAACCAACATAGCAAAAATTGTGGTTTACCCAATAAACCCCAATCTAGCACCAACCTAGTATGACCAACACCTAGGGTTTTAGCTTGCGAACCAATACGGTCAATAATGCCAGGTAATAAATGCACATGATGATGAGAGTCAAAATAGCTTAACGCTATACCTTGCTGTTGTAGGGTTGTTACTTGCAGGGTGAACTCATGTGCAATATCTTCAAGTAAAACAGATGGCAGTTTGCGACAACCAAACCAACTCTTTTTAATCAAATGCAACAAAGAGTTGGTTTGTGCCAGCCCATCAACATGATGATGGCCAGTTTTTTGACCTAACAGTACACCGTTTGTTAAGTTAAAGTGCAAGCCTAGTTTAATGCCCGGCACAGCTTTTAACTCATCAAGTAAATAGTCTTTATGTAAGCTATTGGCCATAATAGAAACACGCTTAATAACGCCCAGCTGCGCCAACTTAAGCATCCCTTCGTTAACAGCTGGGGAAATACCCCAGTCATCAGAGGTGATCTGTAGCAATTCATTTTGGCTTACACTTAAAGGCGATCGTGGCAGGTATTCACCACAATTTTTTTTGTATTTTAGGTGCATTAAAGATCTGGCAGAACGGATAAACTCACCGCCAAGGCGCAGAGTAGATTGGCCATGGTCGTGTATTAAGATCACTGGCACAGAAGTCACCTTGTCACCTTGGCCCTGTGCTAATAAAAACATTTCTACATCGTAAGAAAAGCCATGGCAGGTTAACTGGCAAAAAAGTTTGGTGGCAAACTCTCGGGTCATCAGTTTGATGCCACACTGAGTGTCAGATTGCTGCACACCAAATAGCAACCTAACCGCTTTATTATAGAGTATGCCAAGAACATGCCGTTTAAATAACGACGGCAGTAAAGATGTGGGTAAGTGCACTCTGCTGGTGGGCAGGCGGCGGTTACCTACCACCAAACTTGAACCGTTGTTAATCGCTTCTTCAGCTTGACCTAAGAAGGCTAAGTCAAACGGCAGGTCAGCATCAATAAATGCAATGAGTGGATACTGCGATTTTAAAAAACCCGACTGCAATGCGGCACCCTTACCTGCTGGAGCTAGGTGTTGATGCAACACGACATGTGGATTACTAGCAAACTTCTTTGCTAACATCGCATGAGTTTCTTTAACGTCACCTAACTCACCATTAACACACACCACCACTTCAAATAGGCCGTGCCAATGCTGCTGTAAATAGCCTAAAAGTGCGTCTACCTTGTGGTGAATGAAGCCACCACTGGCTTTGGCAGGAATAATAATGGATAAATCGTGATCAGCCATAGCTTGGCAGGTGTCCCGTTATGATAAGCGCAGCCAGAGATTGTAATACAACCACCTTGCCCTGTCGTGACTTTTCCGTTTGCTGTTGATCCCTAGATACCCAATAAAAAAATTATTCTTTCATTGTTTCAAGGCTACGCACGGGGGTGCCAGTGCGTTGCTGATCTTGCCAACCTTCGGCGATCCAAACCTTAGCATTAATGGGTGCTAAAGGTGTGTTACCTAAGATTAAATCTGCTGCTTTTTCCGCCACCATCATCGTTGGTGCATTTAAGTTGCCGTTAGTAATGACTGGAAAGATGGAAGAATCTACTACCCTTAGCCCTGTTAAACCACGAACCTTACATTCGTTGTCTAGCACTGCCATGGCATCATCATCAGCACCTATTTTGCAGGTACATGATGGATGGTATGCACTTTCAACGTTGTCTTGCACCCAAGCATCAATTTCATCATCACTTTGCACTTTTGCACCAGGCTGGATTTCTTCACCTTTAAACGGGTCTAGTGCGGGTTGGTTAAGCAGTTCTCGGGTCAGACGAATACAGTCTCGCCAATCTTGCTTGTCTTGTTCTGTAGTAATGTAGTTAAACAGTATTTGTGGCGAGTCAGAGGCTTTATTAGACACAATACGGATATGGCCACGGCTGCTGGGCTTATTAGGGCCCACGTGAACCTGATAACCATGACCATCAAAGGCTGCATTACCATCATAGCGCATGGCTGCTGGCAAGAAGTGGTATTGAATATTAGGCGACTTAAGGCCCGCACGCGAACGAATAAAACCACAGGATTCAAAGTGGTTTGTCGCCCCAAGCCCAGTTTTAGTGAGTATCCAGCGAGCACCTATTAAGCCCATATTAAAGTAATCAAGCTTACTATTAAGGGAGATGGGTTGCTTACAGCGATACTGAAAGTATACTTCCAGGTGATCTTGGAGGTTTTCACCGACACCTGGTAGATCAAGCAACAAAGGCACCTTAGCGTCTGCCAATACTTGGGCAGGGCCCACACCCGATAATTGCAATAATTGTGGTGAACCTACCGAACCAGCACTGAGTATCACTTCTTTATTAGCATGCACTTGCTTAAGCTGTGAGCCTTGCAGGTATTCTACACCAGTGGCATGTTTATCATTAAACAACACCTTTTGGGCCGTCACCCGTTTTATCAACGTGACATTAGGCCGCTTAAGGGCGCGGCGTAAATGAGCATTACTGGCACTGGCACGTACTCCATTTTTAACATTCATGTGCATGGCCCCAAAACCTTCTTGTTGCTCGCCGTTGTAGTCTTTTGTATATGGATATCCAGCTTCTTGGCCAGCATCAATAAAGGCTTTATACAAGGGGTTTAAACGCATGTTATTGCCCCCGCAAACAGTAATTGGACCGCTGCCACCACGATAATCGTCTTCTCCACCTTGCCAAGTTTCGGCTTGCTTAAAATAAGGTAAACAATCGGCGTAATTCCAGCCTGTTGCCCCTTGTTCTTGCCACTGCTCGTAGTCCATGGCGTGGCCACGCACATATACCATGCCATTAATAGACGATGAACCACCCAACACTTTACCACGTGGGCAATGCATGTTGCGGCCACCAAGCCCAGTTTCAGCTTGGCTGTGAAATTGCCAAGCGTATTTGTCTGAATTCATTGGATACGACAAAGCTGTAGGCATTTGAATAAAGATACTTTTATCGGTACCACCAGTTTCTAATAAAAGCACCTGATGCTCGCCACTTTGGCTTAGCCTGTTGGCCAACACGCAACCAGCAGAACCCGCACCAACAATAATGTAATCGTATTTCTTGGTCATTTTTAAGCCTGCCTTAATAGGGAGATACTAAATCGTCTAAGCGCACAAAAACGCTTTTTATTTGGGTGTAGTTATGTAGTGTTTCTGGGCCATTTTCTCGGCCAATACCAGATTGTTTGTAACCACCCACTGGCATTTCAGCCGGTGAATCACCCCAGCTGTTAATCCAACATATACCAGCTTGCATCTGATTAATCACTCGGTGTGCTCGGCTAATATCTTGGCTAAATACGCCAGCAGCTAAACCATAATCAGTGTCGTTGGCACGCCTGATAACTTCGTCTTCGTCAGTAAACTTCAGGATAGACATGACTGGGCCAAATATTTCTTCTTTTACGTGAACCATATCGTCAGTGCAATCCACAAATACTGTAGGTTCTACAAAGTAGCCATTTTTAGTAGCTGGGCAGTGATGGCGCTTGCCACCACAGACTAACTGGGCACCCGTTTGTTTGGCACCTTCAATGTAGCTCAGCACTTTTTCTAGGTGTTTCTCACTAATCAAGGCACCCATTTGGGTGTCTAAATCAAGCGGATCTCCTAGTTTAATGGTGTTGGCACGGGCAACTACTTTAGCAACAAATTCATCATATACCCCCGCCTGCACAAATACGCGCGTGCCATTGGTGCATACTTCTCCTTGGGTATAAAAGTTAGCTAACATAGCCCCTGCTACCGCGTTGTCTAACTTAGCGTCATCAAACACCAACATGGGCGACTTACCACCCAGCTCCATAGTCACTTGTTTAAGGTTGGACGCAGAATCTGCCATGATTTTCTTACCAGTGCCTGATTCGCCAGTAAAAGATACTTTTGCGATATCTTTATGGGCTGTAAGCATCTGACCTACCCGGTAATCACCTTGCACCACGTTAAACACACCATCAGGCACGCCTGCTTCAGTATAGATTTCTGCCAACTTCATCACACTTAAAGGGGTTTCTTCGGAAGGTTTAAATACCATTGCGTTACCTGCTGCTAAGCAAGGCCCAGACTTCCAACACGCAATTTGGATGGGATAATTCCATGCACCAATGCCTGCACATACGCCTAAAGGCTCTCGACGGGACATAAAAAAGGCATCTTTACCTAAGTCTTGCTGGGTACCTTGCATACCGCTAATAAGGCCTGCGTAATATTCAATTACATCAGCGCCAGATGCTATATCTACACAATTTGCTTCTTGTAATGGTTTACCCGTGTCCAATACTTCCAACTGCGCCAGTTCATCATTACGTTCACGTAATATTTGTGCAGCTTTTTGTAAGATACGTGCACGTTCGACCGGCATCATCGCAGACCAAATTGCAAAACCTGCTTGAGAAGACACAACAGCTGCATCTACATCAGCTTGGCTGGCTTGGTCTATCGTAGTTAGTGGCAGGCCAGTGGCAGGATTAGTGCTGATAAAGGTTTCTTCGGACGTTGCGCTCTGGTGAGCGCCATTGATGTAGAGCTGTGTATGCTGCATAGAATTAAGCCAAAAATGTGAGTTGTTTTTTATTGAACAATCGTTCTATAAAAGATTCTACCGGAATGTACAATAATGTCAATGCTGTCAAACTGGACGAGTAGGCGCACAGACAAGTACACTGCAACTCATAGACCTAGATTTTGACCTAGACACCATCACTCGAGAATATCAAATGTTCAATTTTTTAATAAGAAGTGTTAAATGGATCACTGTTAGGTTGGCTATATTGGCAGCTGCTTTGGCTTTATTAATTTGGAGCATTACCTTTCACCCACCCGCATTACAAGAAGAAGCCGTGATTAACCAAGCTGATACCCAACTGTTAACATCAGGTCAGCAGGTGAAAGTACTGAGTTGGAATGTGCAATATATGTCTGGTAAAAAATACGAATTTTGGTATGACCGGTTAGACGGGGACGGGCCCGACATACGTGCCAGTAAAGCAGATATTAGCCAAACTTTTAATCAAGTTGCAAAGCTAATTATTGAGCAAAATCCAGACATTATCTTGCTACAAGAACTTCATGACGACGCCAAACGGACAGACTACGAAGATCAACTGCAACGATTGTTGACTCTGCTACCCCCTGAATACAACAACTATAGCGAAACGTTTTATTGGCAAGCAGGTTTTGTACCTTTGCCACAAATCATGGGCTCAGTTGGCATGAAGCTAGCCGTTATTTCCAAATACAAGCTAGGTAGTGCATTACGCCACCAGCTAGCATCTATAAAAACCGATCCTGTGAGTGATCAATTTAATTTTCGCCGAGCTATTCAAGAAGTTAGCCTACCAGTAATTGGGGGAAACAAGTTGACTGTAATGAATACTCATTTTGATGCTTTTGCCCAAGGTTCTGACACCATGCAGCAGCAAGTGTCTTATCTGCAGCGTTTACTCAGTGGTAAAAACGAAAATAGTGAGTCATGGATCATTGCTGGTGACTTTAACCTACTGCCCCCTGGACAATATGAAAAAATGGATGCAACAGCTCGCAACTACTACCAACCTAATAGTGAATTTGCTCACATCTATGACCAGTTCAATGTGATTCCAACAATAGAGCAAACCAGCGGGCCCGATGCTAGTCATTGGTTCACTCACTTTCCGAACCGCAAGGAAGTGTCTGGCCCAGACCGCACCATTGATTATTTTGTGTACGGTGATCACATGCAGATGAGTGACGCGCGTGTAATACAACAAAACACGTTGCATATATCAGACCACTTACCGATGGTTGCTACCATCACACTACCTTAACGCTAGCATTTGGCACTAATGTTAGCTATTGAATTTTTGGCGCCGAGGAAGGCTATCAATAATTTTTAGCATATTCAACAATTTTACGATATTTAGCATATCATTAATAACTAAAGTTAAAGCTATTAATATGTTTATGCTAGATGCCTATGAAAATCACATCACCATCTAAATTATGATCCTTTTTGAGGGCACATTTAAAAATCTTCCCCGGAGCACTTTGTGATGCATTTTTAGATGTATTGCCCCTCGTTGTCATCATGGCATCGATTGCCTTATTTACTGCTATCACCAAGTTTTTTGTGCCTGACCAAAATTGGTTTTGGTTGCAGAAACTCATTTTAGTTCATGATATTTTGGGGCGTATATTTCCTTGGCTGATTTGTGTGTCAATTGCCTACCACTTTGCCAAACCCCATAGTGTGCGGGCCACACATGCTATTGTATCTTCAGCAGCAACCTTCATTATTGTGCAAGTTTTCACCCACCAAGAGTTAGGTTTTGAAGTAGGGTCATGGGCATCTCAATACAATATCAATATCATTTTGAATCCACTTTTTGTGGTGATCTGTTTGCGTTGCATATTGACGCCGTTAAAGCTTAATGAACGCACTATCAGCCTCGACTCTAATACCTTGGCTGCAACTAGAAGCCTACTTCCAGTAGTTTAGGTGTACTAATAGCTAGTCTATTATTAATTAGCGTCAATCGCTCACAATCCCTATTATTGACCTTTTAGCCCTTTGGGTTAATGACATGTTTGACACCGCTAATAATATTACTCGAATTTTAGCGATTCATTTTCTTTGGCTCACAGGTCTTCATGGAGCACAAAGCTTCAGCCTTATGTTTGACAGCCAGTTTCTTTCCAACCCTTACCTAGCAGGATTGACCCACGAACAGTTTTTAACCTTTTGTGGTTTACGGTGGCAGCAGCTCATGCCTTAGTTTACTCACCGCTCTGCTGTTACTTCAAAAGGACAAACATACTAAAAATCTTACACGTCTCGCTTTGCCCATGGTGATATTTAATATTAATGAAGTGTTGACTTTTGGCCTGCTTATTATGCTTAACCGTATTTTATGGATCCCTTTTCTACCGGTCCCTATGGTTAATTTTGGCCTTGCCAGTTTAATGCTTGATCACAGTAAGCTGGTGCTCCATGCTGATCTTGTCCACTGGACAACACCTGCTTTGATCAAAGTTTATTGGGCCAGCGAAGGGAATTGGTCGTTAGTATTATTGCAGCTAGTTCTCATTATTTTGGGAGCCCCCCTATACTGGCCGTTTGTACAACGTTTTTTACGTGTAACCAATATGCCGCAGCCCATCGCTGGCATCCATGGCAAATTCAACCTTGCAGACTTATTGTCATATCGAGAACGCATTGGGTTTGGCAAAAAGCACAGCGATTACTGGAACTATCGTCTACAATTATTTGATGACATTCGCACTATAGAGAACAATAAACTAAAACTCTTGTATCAACCCCTTGTGTGGGTTGCTCAGGACGTTAAGAACCAATTATTACGTCACCAAGGAAAAACGCTTTATATTTCCACCAACATAAACCTACAAACCCTGTCTTTCAGCTCTGCAACTACGCACTTATCAACTACATTTACTGGCCTACCGGTGCGGTTTGAGATTGTTGAGCGTGGGTTTTTCCAATCTATCTCAACTGACCACTGGCGTGGCAGACCTTGTAAAAATAGACCCTTTTTTAATCGAACAACTCCATACCAAGCAGGGTTAAGATTTGTTGAGCCAAGTGTGTGCTACGTGCAACAAACTCGATCTAAAAATCACTGCAGAGGTCTTAGAAACTCAGGCTCAGTATGATTATGTGGTGTACTCAGGGGTTGATATGGTGCAAGGTTTCTTTTTCTAAAGCCTTGCCATGGGATGAAGCCATAGACGTCTACCAACACCGAGAAACAGCCACCTAAGCTGATTGACGCCAACAATAGACGCAGGGAATGTATGGGTTAATATGGAGGTGAATGGGGACTTTATCAGCATAAGCTGCTATATTGCCGCCATGGAACAGTCTGAATTATTCGAAGCCCCCAGCCCCTGCATAGGCGTATGCGAAAATAGCCCCAAAGGCTATTGCAAAGGCTGCATGAGATCTAGGGACGAGCGTTTTGAGTGGCATAACATGAACACTGGCCAGCAACTGCAGGTGATGAAACTGTGCGCTAGACGTTACCAGCGCATGTTAGACCGCAGCCATGCCAAGGCAAAAGGTGACATTAATCTAGAGCTAAACTTTGCTGCACCACAATCGCCGCAAACTGATTTACTATAGTTAGCATAGTGTATCTACTTAAACTACAGGGTTCATCTGCTGCACTATAAGCTGCAAACTCTGGCGACCACGAAACTCATTAATGTCTAAACGATATACTAGGTCGGCTTGTTCGCTAGTATTGGGCCAAACTGCCAAATCCATGTTGAAATAAATACCATCTACTAGCTCCCCCGTTTGTGGGTGTGCCAGTACCAACTTTAAATGTTTTTCTGCGACCACCCGCTGTTGCACCAACATAAAGCGGCCATGGAAAGTAGGCTCTTCAAAGCCCTGTCCCCAAGGCCCTGCCTGTTGTAAAAGGAAGGCTTGATTAAGCTGCAATTCGTTGACCCCCAGTTCACCATCAGAGCGCCATTCCTGGGCCAATAAGCTGTCAGGTAAATGCTCCTGAGCATAAGTGTTTAATGCCACTTCAAAGGCTCCCAGGTGCTCAGCCTTAATACTTAAGCCTGCTGCCATTGCATGGCCACCAAACTTAATAATTAGGCCTGGGTTCTGAGCATCTACTGCTGCTAGGGCATCACGCAGGTGAAAGCCCGCAATACTGCGACAAGAACCTTTAATAGTGTCACCATCACCTTTGGCAAACACTAACGCTGGCCGGTGCCACTTTTCTTTGATTCGAGACGCTACAATGCCTACCACGCCTTGATGCCAATCAGGGTGGAACAAACACACACACTTGGGCATCACCTCATCTTGACTGGCTTCTAGGCGCGCTAAAATATTGCCTGCCTGCTGCTGCATATCAGCTTCAATATTACGCCTTTGAGCATTGAGCTCATCTAGCTCCTGAGCTAACTGGGCAGCGATCTGTTCATTGTCGCTTAGCAAGCACTCAATACCCAAACTCATGTCATCTAATCTACCTGCAGCGTTAAGCCTAGGGCCAACACTAAAACCTAGGTCAGAGGCTTGAAGATTATGATGTTGGCGTTTAGCGATGTTTAATAACGCCAATAAACCAGGCCTAGCTTTGCCTGCACGAATGCGTGCCACCCCTTGGGCCACAAAAATACGATTATTGTGCTCCATAGGTACTAAGTCTGCTACCGTACCTAAAGCAACCAAATCTAAATACTGCGCCATGTTAGGCGGCGTTATGCCTTGTTGCTGAAACCAACCTTGCGTGCTTAGTTGACGTCGCAAGGCCGACATAACATAAAAAATGACGCCAACACCTGCAGTAGACTTAAAAGGGAATTCACACCCAGGTTGATTAGGGTTAACAATTGCATCTGCTTCAGGCAACGTTTGTGCTGCTAAGTGGTGGTCTGTTACTAATACTTTTATACCCAGTTCATGGGCTCGCGTTACACCTTCATGGCTAGCGATACCATTGTCTACGGTGACAATTAAATCAGGCTCGCTCGCTTTTGCGTAATCCACCAAAGCAGTGCTTAAGCCATAACCAAAATCAAACCGATTTGGCACTAGATAGCTTACATTTTTAGCCCCCATAGCACCTAAAGCTAACATTGCAAGGCTGGTACTGGTGGCCCCATCACAATCAAAATCGCCAACAATAACTATGTGTTGCTGCGTTTCTAGTGCGTGCACCAATAGGGCTACGGCTTCTTTTATGCCTTTAAGCTGATGGTAAGGTAAAAGGTGTTTGAGTTGGTAATTTACTTGTGCAGGATCATTGATACCTCGGTGGGCAAGCACACGGGCAACCAAAGGATCAAAAGCGTGGTCTAGGGCAGCATTAGAGCTACCCACACGCAAACTAACAGACATAGGCGAATCGCTCTTAGAGCTGACTTATCATGTAATTTTGCACCTTAACAAGGTCATTATCCAACACTTGGCAACGCTCTGGACGCTCAAATAAGTCTGTTAAGTGGTTGGGTAACTCTGGCGCCGTTTGGCCAGCCTCAATGACCGCATCCGGAAACTTAACAGCATGCGCTGTGGCCATGGTAATCATTGGCACTTGCAGGTGTCGGTTACATACACGACCCGCTTCAACACCTATGGCCGTGTGAGGATCTAACAAGTAGTTGTGTTGCAGAGCCACTTGACTAATTACATCACAGGTTTTTTTATCATCCACACGATGGCTACTAAACAGTTGGCAGGCTTGTTGCCAACGCTTGGGTTCCAAGCTATTCACTGCACCACTATTAAGGCCTACTACGAGTTCACTTAACGCTGAACCATCTCGATCATATAAGTCGAAAAGTAACCGTTCAAAATTACTAGAAACCATAATATCCATACTAGGAGACAAGGTTTGTACTAAGCTGTTTTTACTATATTGATTGGCACTGATACAACGGTGCAAAATATCATTTTCGTTGGTCGCTACGACTAGCTGCTTAATAGGCAAACCCATTTTTTTAGCCAAGTATCCCGCGTAAATATCACCAAAGTTACCCGTGGGCACACTAAAGGAAACCTCCCGGTGAGGCCCACCTAGAGCAACCGCTGCGTAGAAATAATATACGATCTGAGCCATAATACGGGCCCAGTTAATCGAGTTCACTGCGCCTAACTGGCCACCATTCAAGAAGGATTGGTCAGAAAAACTTTGTTTCACCATTTGCTGACAATCATCAAAATTACCACGTACAGCAATGTTGTGAATGTTGTCGCCAATTAAGGTAGTCATTTGCCTGCGTTGCACTTCTGATACACGTTCATACGGGTGCAAAATAAACATTTGCACCCGCTCACTGTGTCTACAGCCTTCAATAGCGGCAGAACCCGTGTCACCTGAAGTAGCGCCCATAATCACTAAATGTTTGTCACGCTTAATGAGCACATGGTCCATTAGTCGACCTAATAGCTGCAAGGCAAAATCTTTAAACGCTAGCGTTGGCCCATGGAATAACTCCAATACCCATTCATTATGGTCTAGCTGAATTAATGGAGCTACAGCCTTGTGGTTAAAACTGGCATACGTTTCATCCACCATAGTTTTAAGCTCGCTACTGCTAATGTCTTCTTCAACAAAAGGTAGCAAAATTTTATGGGCCAAATCGGCATAATTGAGTGCCGACCAAGAAGCAATTTCTTGATGGCTAAATTGTGGCAAACTTTCTGGCACATAAAGGCCACCGTCGCTAGCAAGACCAGTAAGCAATACGTCTTCAAAACTAAGGCTTGGGGCCTGACCACGGGTACTGATATAGCGCATATTTATTCCTAGCCGTCTAAGTTTTCTACACGAATGCGAGTGACTTCACCATTAACATCTGGTAACGCTTCAATGGCCGCAATGGCATTATTCATATGGCCTTCTTGTACTGGGTGAGTGAGTATGATCACAGGCACCTGTGCAGACACATGAGTTTGTTGACGGATAGCTTCGATACTAATACCGGCATCACCAAGAATCTGTGTGATTTGAGCTAACACTCCAGGTTTTTCTGCCACTGTCATCCGCATATAAAACGCAGTGATCACCTGCTCCATCGGTAAAATAGGGCTGTCAGACAAGGCATCTTTTTGGAACGCCAAAGACGGCATACGCACATTTTGATCCACAGCCATATCACGCACGATGTCTACTAAGTCTGCCACTACTGCAGAAGCGGTTGGCTCTGCGCCGGCACCAGCACCGTAATACATGGTTGGGCCAACAGCATTACCTTCCACTAACACAGCGTTCATTACGCCATGCACATTAGCAATCAAGCGTTTTTCTGGAATCAATGTTGGATGTACACGCAGTTCTATACCGGCTTGTGTGCGACGCGTTAGGCCTAAATGTTTAATACGGTAACCCAAAGACTCTGCATTAACTACATCTTCAGCTGACACTTTGCTGATACCTTCGGTGTAACACTGGTCAAACTGTAACGGAATACCAAAAGCTACAGAAGACAAGATAGTGAGCTTATGTGCAGCATCAATACCTTCTACATCAAAGGTAGGGTCTGCTTCTGCATAGCCTAGCTCTTGGGCTTCTTTAAGCACGTCTGCAAAGGCACGGCCCTTATCACGCATCTCTGTAAGGATAAAGTTACCAGTACCATTAATAATACCTGCTAGCCAGTTTATGCTGTTAGCTGCCAAACCCTCACGCAACGCCTTTACAATAGGAATACCACCGGCGATAGCAGCTTCATACGCTACCACCACGTTATGTTTGCGAGCAGCTTCAAAAATTTCGTTACCATGCACAGCAATTAGCGCCTTGTTAGCCGTAACCACGTGTTTACCATTACGAATAGCAGTGAGTACAAGCTCTTTAGCGGGTTCATGGCCACCTATAAGTTCTACAAGCACATCAACATTAGGGTTATTAGCGACGGCAAAAATGTCATCCGTAATGTTTGTATCACCGGTGTCACAATTAACATTAGGGCGACGTTGAGCGATGTGTTCTACCACAATAGCACGGCCCGTGCGGCGGGTAATTTCATCGCAGTTACGCTGTAATACGTTAAACGTACCGCCACCGACGGTGCCAAATCCACAAATACCAACTCTTACCGGTTTCAAGGCCAACCCCATTGCGCCAAATGCGCGCGTGTTATTAATGTATAAAAATAAGCCGCATATTGTAGCCTAACAGGCCTTGCCTGTCAGCTTATAAGCGGCCAGACCTAGCCATTCTTTAAAGGCCTGATTAAGGTTGCGCAAATGCTTGGCAAAGTCCCAATCAACTCGTAATAAATTACCTTTTTGGGCACGATAATCTACTGCGTAAGGTTGCATAGGCCAGCCAGCTTTACAAAATACTGCCAGAGACCTTGGCATGTGAAAAGCACTGGTGACTAGCAACCAATGCTCACCCGTTTTTGGCTGCATAATGGCCTTGGTTAGCCGCGCATTTTCCACAGTATTACGCGCTTGCGACTCTAGTATTAAGCGGTCTTTTGGCAGCCCCATAGACCTGGCAAATTGACTAGCCACTGCCGCACCCGTTGTGCTCTGTTCAACCATGCGCCCAGAACCACCAGTAAATACTACTGGCACTTGAGGGTAAGCATTGGCTAGCATCACCATAGCGGTCAAACGCTCTGCGCCCTCACCTAAAGCAACCTGCTGCCAAGCAGCACTTAACCCCACTGCCTCAACCCCTCCAAGCACGACTATGCCATCCACTTGCGTGGGCAACGAAGTAGGAGGGTTTTGTTTCTCTAAGGGATAAAAAAGCCATTCACCAAGCGGCATGACAGCAATCGTTAGGCTAGTTAAAGTTAACGCTAGAAAAGCCTTTGAGCCACCTTAAACCATCCCATATACAGGCACAGCACTCCTAAGCATAGCCACATCAGCAGTACACTATCAACAGCAAGCAACAGCCAAGCTAACTTGGCAAGGTAGAAAAATACGGAATACATTACCCAAGCCCTAGTTAGAGGACACCCACGCTCTTGGCTAGTTCTTTGGCCGGCAAATAGCCTGGCAACAACTCACCAGAAGGCAACACTATAGCTGGAGTACCATTGACACCAATTTGTTGCCCCAATGTGTAGTGGGCCGCCACTGGATTGTCACACGACTTCGGAGAAGCTTGTGGTGTTTGCTTATCATGTGAACGTGCCTTGGCCTCAGTTAAGAATTCATTAGCATTTTCGGCACACCAAGAGTCCACCATCACCTGATAACTAGACGACCCTAAACCTGCTCTTGGAAAAGCCAAATACCTCACCTCAATACCAAGAGCATTAATCTCAGGCATTTCTGCATGTAACTTTTGACAGTAATAACAATCTACATCAGTAAACACTGTAATAGTGGCTTTTTTCTCACCTATAGCAGGAAAAACCCACGCTCTTTGGGCTGCAGAGCTATTCATGGCAACAACCCTAGTCTTTATAGAACCTTGTTCTGTTAGATTCACTAAACTTTCACCAAAGCTATTTTGGTACATAGTGCCAGCAAAGAAAAACTCACCATCTGCACTCATATAAATACGATCACCAGAAGTTAAAACAATATCGTAAATACCAAACATTGGGGTTAATTCAATGCTTGCAGCCTTTAGATCTGGATTAATTCTGGCCAAACTAGACTCTAGCTCTGTGTATTCGCCAGCCCATGCATTAGGTGCTAACAAAAAGAGGACAAAGGACAGTGTGGCAGTAAATTTGGTAATCATTAAAAACATAATGTGTTTCAACCCCTTGGGTGATGTAGTGAATGTAAGTTTTGTAATCGCTGGGTAGCCACATGAGTATATATCTGTGTAGTGGATAAATCACTATGGCCTAAAAGCATTTGAATCACTCGTAAGTCTGCCCCATGATTCAACAGATGAGTAGCAAAAGCGTGCCTGATCACATGAGGAGACAGTGGCTTGTGAATCCCAGCCGTTAAACCATGTTGCTTAATTCGATGCCAAAAAGTTTGCCGTGTCATGTGCTGGCCCCGATTACTAGGAAACAACACGCCTGTTGAAGCTACTTTTAGTAACTGTGGTCGCGCCTGTTTAATGTACTTTTGCAGCCAATCTTGTGCTATCTCACCTACAGGCACTAACCGTTCTTTCGAGCCCTTACCGAACACTTTGACCACCCCAGCAGATAAATTTAACTGGGTCATATCAAGTTCAACCAGCTCACTCACCCGCAAACCACAAGCATATAATAGCTCAAGCATTGCCCGATCACGCAAACCTATGTCGGTAGCCACATTGGGCGCTGCCAATAAAGCCTCCACATCTGCCTCTGTCAGAGACTTGGGAATCGGCCTCCCTTGTTTGGGGGCCTCTATTAAAGCCGCTGGGTTAGCCTCTATATAATTTTCACGCAATAAATATTGATAAAAACCCTTAATGCTCGACAAGTTTCGCGCTAATGAACTAGGTTTTACTCCACTTTGAGATCGGTCAGACAAGTATGCCATTAACTGACTATTTGAAACGTTGCATAAGTGTAATTTTTGCTCACTCAACCACAAAGACAGGCACTTTAAATCGCGCTGGTAACTTGCTAAAGTATTCTTACTCAGGCCTTTTTCTAACCACATTGTATCTATATAAGTGACAATCAACTCGGGTAATGCGTTCATCGGGTACAGACACCATGTGAGGCTTGAATTAGGTACCATTACGATACCGCTCGTAACCTCGGTGCGCAATGACTATACCCATGAACCAGCTGTATTAGCCCATTCATTGGTTCCAATGGCACCAAACAAGTTAAATTGCACTAGGACGACTGTATGCTATTAAAGATTGTTTTACTTTTAAGCCTAACCGCTTTTTTCAATATGGCCGTTGCGAGCAATATGGCTGCATTGAGTGATGATGGTATTGAACAATGGAAACCTAAAGTATTTTCTGGTGAAACTATTTATACCAGTACAGAATATAAAGGACGCTCTGCGATACAAGCACTTAGTAGAAGTTCTGCGTCTGGATTGGTGTTAAAAAAGAAAATTGATCTCATCAAAACACCTTATATAAATTGGAGTTGGTTGACACACAAAAAATTACTTCAGCTAGACGAACGCAGTAAAGGTGGAGATGACTTTGTAGCCCGGGTTTACCTAGTAATCGATGGCGCTTTGATGATCTGGAAAACCAAATCATTAAACTATGTTTGGTCTAGTAATCAAAATAAAGGGTTGGTTTGGAACAACCCATTTGCCGGCTCAAGTGTAAAAATGATGGCAGTGCGCGGTAAGGAAACTAAAACCGGAAAATGGTACGAAGAACGACGCAATGTTTTCACAGATTTGATTGATGCATTTGGTGATAAGGGCAGTGCAACGGCTAACCGTAAAGCATATCGATATATAGATATTATAGCGATCATGACAGACACAGATAATAGTGGCAAAAACACACAATCTTATTACGGCGACATCTTTTTCACAGCAATCTAGCAGCCTCTAAATGGCTCAAATAATTTAATCTTACAGTGGCCGCTCAACTTCTTTAGGGGCGAAAAGGATACCTTTAAATTTTTTACGCCACACGGGTATTAATATTTTTTTAAGCAAAAAAAACCGCTCACAGCCCAAAGGCAGTTGCGGTTTTTCTTATCGGCTTAAACTTAACGCTTAGCCAACTTTTCCTTGATACGTGCTGCCTTACCTGACAAGTCGCGCAAGTAGTACAACTTGGCTTGACGCACATCACCACGACGCTTAACAGATACACTATCAACCTGATGGCTAAAGGTTTGGAAAGTACGCTCAACACCCACACCGTGAGATATTTTACGTACTGTAAAGGCAGAGTTAAGGCCACGATTACGCTTACCGATAACTACACCTTCGTAAGCCTGAAGACGCTCACGTGTACCTTCTTTTACCTTAACTTGAACCACAACGGTATCGCCGGGGCCAAAATCTGGCATTTCTTTATTCATTTGTTCAGCTTCAATACGCTGAATAATCAAGTTTTTGCTGCTCATGGCACGCTCCTGTTCTTCACTTTTCGG
>CAJXEN010000034.1 GCA_913052465.1 uncultured Oceanospirillaceae bacterium | reverse complement strand
AACAAACTACAGTTTGACCCCAGGTCAAATTGATGCGACTGCAGCGGTCATTACGGCGAAAGCCTTAACGGCCATAGCAACGGCTGCTGATAAAGAATATGACAGTGGTGCCACGGCCAGTACAACATTGATACTGAGTGGTTTAATTGGTAGTGAAACGTTAACAACCGCAGGGGTTGGCAGCACCTTTAACAGTGTGAATGTAGCTGATGCGAGCACGGTGACGGTTAATAGTGCGACTTTGGTGGACGGCAGTGACGGTCTTGGTGGTCTTGCAACAAACTACAGTTTGACCCCAGGTCAAATTGATGCGACTGCAGCGGTCATTACGCCGAAAGCCTTAATTATTATCGGGATGACAGCAACTAATAAATATTATGACGGTAATTTGGTTGCTACTGTCTCGGGAGGATCAGTTATTACAGGAGTACCTGGCGAATTCTTGAATCTCTCAAATATGCCTACCTTAGGAGTCTTTGCAGACAAGAATGTTGGTATTAATATTGGAATTAAAGTAAATGGGGGTGCTGTTTTGTCAAACACTGTCCGTGGATTAGCTAGTAACTACAGCCTAGTACTGCCTACTGATCTAATTGCAGACATAACTGTACCGATTGTGCCACCCAAAGGGTGTGTGTTTGCGACAAATCGTCTGTCCCTTGGTGCTCGAGAGTCTGATAATGAATTTGGCAGTGTAAGCTCAGGACCTATAAGTTTATCAGTTGGTGAGATGCACATAGGAGGTTCAAACTTATTTACGTGCAGCTAACCCTAGCAACCACATATCTAAAAAACGGGTAATATTACCCATTATTTAAAAGCCCTAAATATTCTATAATAGAAGTATATTTTATTATAATTTTGACAAGGTGGTGTTTTGATGACGTCTTTTGTTAGTAACGTTTCCGTACTGTTAATGACTCTGTCCCTCGGTGTTACTGGAGTGTCTGCGTCACCGCCTACAGTTCCTCAGAAAATCTTCAGTAGTGGAATTGACATGCCAATAGATGGAGCTTGGGTTGATGTTAGCACTGGATTTGAGGTCTCTACAGAAGAAGTCTCTATGTTTGGGACTTACAGATGGACTAATAATCCTGAAGGATTAATCAGTGCAGATGCTAAACTGATTTCACATTTAACGCCTTCTAAAACTTTTGTTTCTTCACTGAAGGGCCAGCAATTACGCTTTGTGGAAAGTGGCAGCTGGGTTATTGAATCGACCACTAGGTTACATGCAAGGGTGCAGTAAGCTTGAAGATGCTATTATAGGTAAGGATCTTTTTTATCAGGTAGCTTGCGATATATCTGTTTTGATTGTTTTAACAATGATCCAGTCAAAAAAATTTGTAGCGACTAGTATAGGGCTTATTTAAATTGAGCCTCCTAAGTGCAGGCTGGTTTCGCTAGCAATTACGTGTCCACGCTCAAAATAAAAACCCCATAATATGTTTTTTGTTGATATAATATTGTATGAGTGTAGCTACCATTTTTGGATACTAATTCGCTTATTTCTTAATACTGCGTAGAGTCTATCCGTTTAAACTGTCAATACAAAGGGTTGGAATGGCACCAGTGTTGCGAGTGCTTCTGGTCGATGATCAAGAGTTAATTGTGGAAGCTTTAGCTGTACTTTTAACGAGTGCGGGTGTGGAGCTTGGTGTTCAAATTGTAGGCACTGTTAATGATGGTAATGAAGCTGTTATTCAAGCGCAACGCCTGAAACCAGATTTAGTGATGATGGACATGCGGATGCCAAATGTTAATGGTGATGAAGCAACCAAACATATTAAACGTCATTTGCCCCTCATAAAAATCATAATGCTTAGCAGTTTTGACACAGTGAGGGACGTAAGGCTTGCAAAAATTGCTGGGGCAGATGGTTATGTTTATAAAAGTGATAGTCCCACGGCAGTCATCAGTGTAATTAAACTTGTTATGCAGGGCAACTCTGGATTTGTGAGTAGTTACGAAACCGCTCTTCTTGATGACTCTATTACTTTTGAGTTAACACCCCGACAAATGCAAGTGCTTAAATTATTAATGCGAGGAGAACAAAATAAAAGCATTGCCCGCACACTCAATATCAGTGTTAGAACAGTAGAAAAACATCGCGGATTCCTAATGAAAAAACTTGATTATCCAAACCCTGAGGAACTTACTATTGTGGCCCAAGAAATGGGATTTATTGACCAATAACATTTATTTTTTTCATTGGTGGTAACTCTTTATTTGTGTCACTACCTGCTTTAATCGCAGAGCTCGATGATGCAAATACACTGGTAAGTCTTATCTCTAAGGTAACGAATGCAGCCATGGAATAAGAAATTGAATGGCAATTGTGCCCATTAAATCAGCTGAACCCTATCGTCTACCAAGACAGGACGCTGGTTAAAATAAGACAATACAAACAGGTAATTAATAAAGCCATTTATTTAGCGCTTGGTATGAATGTTGAAGGTCATAAGGTACTGCTAGGCCTGTAGTTATCGGAGAACGAAGATTCTAAGTTCTGGTTAGCAATTATGAACCGTAATAAAAAATTCTAATCAGCTGTGTAGGTGGCCCTATACACTCCCCAGAATCCATACAGTCTGCTTTACTCTCAAATTGATATGTTACAGAATGGTATGAGGCTTTTACCATGGAGTGGTTGCAAGGAGCTTACCTACGATCTTAAGCGAATGCACTAGTTGGTAGCGTTAAAGGTCCCCTTGCCAGCCTGACTAGGTTGATGACCAATAATGACTGGACCTTAGCCCTAAACTAGTTTATGTTTTTTTTTGACAAGCGCTTGTCGGACGATGTTTAACTAAAGCAGATATGCATAGTTATTCATAGGTTCGTTTTCCCTAGTGCCTATGCTGTATCATCGGTTGATAAAGTAGAGTCAATGGGTGGTTGCTCCTTGATTGCTTGGCCGCTGTATATCTAGCCTAAATAAGTAATAGGAGTAAATGATGATTCCTTCTTACATTACGATGGTGTCATGGATCAGATTTTTCGTAGTTTTTTTAATCGTCGTGGCTACCCCATCATGGGCCAGTGAAGTGCCTAAATTTACGTTGAGTGACGATATTAAATCGCAAAGTGTATCCACCTTGCACTGGGCAGATGCAAGTAAGGTGGCGACACCATCGGAGGCCAAAGCTGCCCTTGTACTGGGTGAGTTTATTGCCGCAGAATTCACGGTGCCATCAAGAGATGCAAGCCACTGGTTTGCACTGACCCTAACCAACCCAACTGACCACGCTGTCAACCCTACTCTTTATATTAAACAGGTTTATCCAAGCATCGTAAATTTGCACTATCAACAACAATTGTTAGGTGTTCCAGAAGCAAAGTGGGTAAGCCTGTTTAGTGGAACTGATATACCGTTAAAACAAAGAATGATAAGAACTCTATCCCCAACCTTTGCCCTCACTATTGGGCCTCACCAAGAGCAAACATATTACTTAGAGATTCACAGTAAAATCAAGCTTTTTAGGGTAGATATTCATATTGGAGACGAGCAAAGTAGCAGCTATATCGATCAGATAAAGATTACAATTCTAAACATGTTTATTGGCGCAGCTTTGGCCCTTTCGATTACTAATATCCTAATGTACTTGTCTTTTAGAGATAAACTTTATTTGTATTTTAGCGCCTACACTGCTAGCTTTATACTCACAGTCACGTTTAATAATGGGCTAGACCTTTATTTTTGGTGGCCTATTAGTGATCGCAGTACTCTTTACTTAAGCTATAATTTTGTTGCCATTTTCTTTACGCTATTTGTTGGTGAGGTATTAAACGCCAAGCATACTATGCCTTGGTTCAACACCATACTTAAGTTCAGTCGTGTTATCGCAGTAATTATGATGGGCTTTACTTGGTTTGATGGTAACTTCTTTTTTTACACAATATTTTTCTTTTTCCCACTGTCTATTTTCATACTTGGTGTGGCTGTTTATGCTTACATATCAGGCAAAACGTCAAGTCGGCTATTGTTGGTTGGTCTCATTGCTTTTTTAGTTGGTGTAGTAATAGCCCATCTAACGAATTTGGGTGTAATTCCACTTAACTTTGTGTTTCATCGTGCAGTCTTGTTTGGCGCCCTCATTCAAATGTTGATTTTTTCGGTGGTTCTATTTAGGCGGGTGATCAGCTTAAGTGAAGACAAGCAGGCAGTTAGTTTAGCACTTTTAGATATATCCAAAGAAGCCCAAATAGTGCTAGAGAAAACCGTTAATGAGCGGACGCTTGAGCTACAGAAAGCCACCCTCTCAGCAGAAAAAGCCAACCACGCCAAGGGTGAATTTTTGGCAACTATTAATCATGAAATGCGTACACCGCTTAGTGGTATATTAGGTATTGTGGAAATATTACAAGGTAAGCCATCAGCAAGCGAACAAGAACGATACGTTAGTTACTTGGATATAGCTAGCCGGCAACTTTCGGGACTTATAAACAAGGTTTTAGATTTTTCAAAGGTCGCTGAAAACGTAATTATCATAAAAGGTGAGGACTTTTCAAGTGCTAGTCTAATACAGGATTTGACAGGCCTATTTTCGTTATCAGCTAAAAAAAAGGGTATTGCTTTTACAATTGAGATTGAGGACGAGGTGAGCGAATGGTTACATGGTGATATGCTCCAACTAAAGCAGGTTCTCACTAATCTGATTAGCAACGCCCTGAAATTCACAGATCAGGGTGAAGTGTGTGTCAGTATAGGTATTGGCAAAAAAAGTGAGGATTTAAGTGAAGACAAGCGGGGTGGTCATAATAATCTCATTACCTTTGAGGTCTCAGATACGGGTTGTGGTATGACTCAGGCTCAGCTGGAGCATATATTTACCCCTTATTATCAAATAGACGGCCAGTTGCAAATTTCTGACCCTCAGCCCACTAAACTTACCAGCGCAGGAACAGGGCTAGGGTTGGCCATTTCTGAAGGCCTTGTAAAAGCAATGGGTGGGTCAATTTTAGCCACTTCCTATTTGGGGCAAGGCAGTCGTTTCTCTTTTACGCTGCTCTTACCTTCAGCCATGGCGCCTCTTAATGAACTCAGCCATCTGAAACCCACTTCTGAAACGTTGGATGAGGCTCGATCTTGCTTTACTGACACCAACATATTATTGGTAGAAGACTCTCCAATTATCTACCAAATAATGACTGTTTTTCTTCAAGAAACAGGGGCTAATGTTAGCATTTGTGAAACAGGTGATGCTGCGATAAAACATTTTAAAGACTGTGGTGCAGACATAATTTTGATGGACTATAGACTTCCCGATATTGATGGGCTGGCAGTTACCCGAGCTGTTAGAACTCACGAGCATCACCTAGGTAGTCCAGAGTGCCCAATTATAATGCATACGGCTGATAAGCGAAAAAGCTTAAAAGATGAAGCTCAATCTGTTCGTATATGTCAGATATTGCCTAAGCCATTCACTCAAGCGCAACTTATTCATGCCATTCGCCAAGCGTTAGAGAAAAATAGCAGTAGTGTATGTGTGCCGCTTAGGCCAAACACCAACCCTAACTTAATACATCTGTTGGATGAATTTGTGGATCAAAATCTTGCCAGTGTGATGCTGTGCATGGATTACTTGATCACGCGTGATTTCAGAGGTGTTAGTGAGGAGTTACATAAATGTAAAGGCAATGCAGGTTTATTTGGTGCAGACGAACTTTATAAAACTGTCTTGGACATGGAAGAAAAACTGGTGGCCGCTCCCTATGACGTCGATGCTATTAATACACTGCTTGCTCAGGCAAAAAAACAGCTGAATGGCTATCACTTATGGTTCAAAAAATTAAATTAAGTTGTATGTAAACTGATTTGGTGTACCAAAGTGGCAATCTGGACTGGGTCTTGCCCCAACTCTAGGGGATTAATAATAGTTACGTGAGCCATCTGAAGCTTTATAGTGTCAGCAGGGCACTCAAGTTCATGTAGGATAGTGGATTCAGCCAGGTTCTGTTTAATGAGCCAGCCCCGCCGCATGCTTTGAGAATTAAAGTGCCATTATCTAAAAAGAGTTGGGGTGTTCATATATGAGTAATAGTGCCCATTTTAAAGGATAAGTTAGCTATAAAAGCTGACCGAACGGGCAGGTTTCTGCTATGTGTTAAGTTAAGTTGTGCTATCTGCAAACTTAAATTAAACCAGCTTATTTATTGCCTGTAACATCGGCTGGCTATCGTTATAGTCCAGTTTTATGCCATGTGTGCCAGTCTCATTTTTCAGTACAAGGCTGGGAAACCCCTGGTTGCTGAGGCTGCGCGCAAGCTTGATTTGCTGCTGCAATTGGTGTTCTGTATCTGAGCTGATTAAGTCATAGGCAAACTTTTTTGGATCTAAACCAATTTCTTGGGCGATTGATATCAACGTGTCTATGTTTGATGGGTTTTTGGCGTTTAGATAATAGGCTTTTTGAATGCCGTGGATCATTGCTAGTTCCAGTGAGCTGTTCTGGGCTGTGGCTGCTAAAATGGCCCTGCAAGCTGGGTATGTGGAACGCCTTGGAAAGGTATTCGAGTCTGCCTTCCAAAATGCATGATTAAACTTAGCTCCAGCTATGTGCCGTTCAATTTGGTGCCAAGTGGATGCAAGGCTTGCTTGCATGGCTTTGGGCATTGGTGAGTTGGAGTCGGCTGCTAAACCGCCTACTATATAGACGATATCAATAGTATTTTTTAGTTGAGACTCTAATTGTTGCCATACAGGTCTAAAACCCCAGCACCAACTGCACATGGGATCATGTATGTAGAATAGGGTAGTACTGGAGCTGATCATTGATTTGCCGTTTTTGGAAAGAGTGTATGTGCTAAATATAACTGTCTAGTTAGTTGATGACAACATTAAGCGACAACACCGTTTTCTAAATATGCGTTAATTTTAGTAAATATCATATTTTTATAAGATGTTAAGGTTATCTTCAATTAATCTCTGCCTACGGTTGTTTACTTTGGTATACCACAGTAAACTTATTAAGAAATGTATGTATCTATGTGCGGCAGAGACATTTTTGAACTAGGCGGAGGCCTTGCGATTGACGTTATATTTTGCTATTTTTTATCATCGCTGAAAGATTGATCCTACCTAATTATAATAATGGAGTTGTAAATGAATAAATTTGTTAAAGGTTTGGCCGCTGCTGGTGTAGCCGCCGCCATGTCACAAGGTGCTTTTGCAGCCTGTGGAAACGTGACTATTGCAGAAATGAACTGGGCATCTGCTGAGTTTATGGCTAACGTAGACAAAATGATCCTAGAAGCAGGTTACGGTTGTTCTGTGGAAATGATCCCGGGCGCGACATTGACCACGTTTGCTTCTATGGACACTAAAGGTGTGCCAGACGTTGCACCTGAATTATGGACTCAAGCTGTAGAAAATCCTCTGAAAGCTGCGCTTGCTTCAGGCAGCCTGCATTCAGTAAACGCTAAGCCGATCGCTGGTGCTGGTGAAGGTTGGGTTGTACCTGACTATACGTTAGTTAACCACCCAGAATTAAAAACTGTACTGGACATCATCGAGCATCCAGAGCTTTTCCCATTCAACGAAGATCCATCTAAAGGTGCCTTCGTAGGTTGTCCTGCAGGTTGGGGTTGCCAGCAGGTGAACGCTAACTTGTTCAGGGCGTTTGATATGGAAGCTAAGGGTTGGGTTTTAGTTGATCCAGGTTCTGCTGCAGGCCTTGATGGTGCAATGGCTAAAGCTGTGCAACGTGAAGAAGACTATTTTGGCTACTACTGGTCTCCAACAGCAATGATGGGTAAGTATTCAATGGAAATGGTTGATTTTGGTGTACCGTTCACTGAAATGGATCACTGGACTAACTGTATTACTCAAGCCAACTGTATTGAACCACAGCAATCTGCTTGGAGCGCGTCTGAAATAAACACAATTGTTACTGATTCGTTTATTAAGAACAATGATCCAAAAGCAGTGGCTTACTTTGGTAAGCGTGTATTTCCAGCAGCCGAAATGGGCGAAATGCTAGTATACATGGGTGACAACCAAGCCAGTGGTAGTGATGCTGCAGTTGAGTTTTTGATTAACTATGAAGATCTTTGGACTCAGTGGGTTGGCGTTCAAGCTGCTAACTTAATCAAAAAATCTTTAAACTAACCTAAGGGTTATTGAAAAAAGCCTGCTTACCGAGCAGGCTTTTTTTTAACTTAAACTGCATAGGATTAATTGTGGCAATATTTGACGAATTTCCCTCTATGGGGCGAGCAGATTTAATGGATTTGAAAAAAGGCATTGATTTTGCCTTTAGTGACTTCTCTAGAGAAAACGGCGAAGCGATTGAAGGTTTTTTTGACCCCCTCATGTTTTGTATGGTGTGGTTTGAAAAGCTGTTAATGAACGCACCTTGGCCGCTGATGATTTTGATATTTGCTGTGCTAGCATGGCTTGGAGCGCGTAGTATCCCCATCGTGATTGGCACCATAATATCGTTTTTAATTATTGGCCGGTTTGGTATGTGGGAAGACACCATGGCTACTGTGGCCATTATTTCGGTGGCCACTTTTTTGTGTATTGGCCTCGGCATACCCTTGGGTATATTGATGTCTCGATCTAACCGTGTTCAGGCGGTCATCACTCCTGTGTTAGATATAATGCAAACTATTCCAAGTTTCGTTTATTTGATTCCTGTAGTTATGCTGTTGGGCATTGGCAAAGTACCTGGACTTATTGCCGTTTGTATTTATGCACTCCCCCCTATTGTACGGTTAACTAACTTGGGCATTCGTTTGGTAGACAAAGAAGTGCTTGAAGCTGCTGAAGCCTTTGGCTCTAATTACCGACAAAAATTATTTGATGTGCAAATGCCCTTGGCGTTACCTAATATTTTTGCTGGCGTTAACCAAACTATCATGATGGCTTTGGCTATGGTTGTTATCGCCGCTATGATTGGTGTTAAGGGCCTTGGTGTAAACGTATTAAAAGCAGTCTCTAATCAGTATCTAGCATTAGGCATAATGAACGGTTTGGCTATTGTTGCCTTGGCCGTTATATTTGACCGAGTTTCACAAGCATACGGTAAGCGGTTGCAAAAGCACCGTCAAGGAGGCCATGGTGTCTGATGTAAAGGTTTCTATTAAGAATCTGTATAAGATTTTTGGTCCTAATGGCAAAGATATGGTGCAAAAAGTTGAAGATGGTGCCTCAAAGGCGTCATTGCAGGCTAAATATCAGCATGTACTAGGCTTAAGTAACGTCAATATTGATATTCCGGCTCGTCGTATTCAGGTGATTATGGGTTTGTCGGGTTCTGGTAAATCAACCTTAATTCGTCATTTAAACCGCTTGATCGAACCTACATCTGGCCAGATTTTGGTTGATGGTGAGGACGTATTAGCGATGTCAGACAAAGAGTTACGTGAATTTCGTCGTAACAAAATGTCTATGGTATTTCAAAAGTTTGCCTTATTACCTCACCGCACAGTAATGGACAACGTCTGTTATGGTTTAAAGATTAAAGGTATAGAAAAAGTTGAAATGAAGGAGCGTTCTCAAAAGTGGATAGACCGTGTGGGTTTGTCGGGTTTTGAGCATAACTATCCAGCACAGTTGTCTGGCGGTATGCAGCAACGTGTTGGTTTGGCTCGCGCGTTAGCAACTGATGCCGAGATTCTATTGATGGACGAAGCTTTCTCTGCTTTGGACCCATTGATTCGTAAAGATATGCAAGAGATCTTGCTAGACTTACAAGAAGAGCTGCACAAGACTATTATTTTTATCACTCACGACTTGGATGAAGCGCTCCATATTGGTGATAATATTGTTATATTACGAGATGGTGCCGTCATTCAACAAGGTTCACCACAAGAGATTGTGTTGGATCCAGCGGATGATTACGTACGTGACTTTATTAAGGATATCAACCGTGCCCGTGTATTGGATGTGAGTTCTGTTATGAAACCTGGCTCTACTGACTCTGGTTTGGAATTAGCTTCCAATCTTGTTTTGGAGTTGGCTATGCCAGCTATGGTTAAAGCTGATGTAACTAGTGCTAACGTCATGCGTGACAGTGAAGTGATCGGTATGGTTACCCTAGCTGACATGATTGGCGGTATTGCCATTCCAGAAAGTCATGAAGGAGAACAAGTAACATACCGTTAAAGGTGTAGTTACTTGATCAAAGGGCAGCTTCGGCTGCCCTTTTTTGTGTCATGTCTCTAAACTAACTAAGCTGGTCTATCTGTTCTTGGTTATAGCCTAATAAATCACGATACACTACTTGGTTGGCACAACCTATAGGTAAGCCTGGGAAGCGAAGTTTAGACTTTTTGTTGGCCTCCGAGTGGTCTCCCATCCGAAAAGGTACTCCAGGCATTTTAAGCTCAACGCCCGATACGGGGTCTGTTACTCTAATAATGCTACCGCGAGCTTCATAGTGTGGGTCTTCGTTAATTTCCTTCATAGACATTATAGGGCCCGCTGTGATGCCTTCTCTGCGGAACAGCTCCAGCGCTTCTTGGTTGGTTTTGCCTAAGACCCATGCTTTTATAATCTGATTGAGCGCAATGCGGCTATCGGCCTGGATGCGATCGTTGTTAGTCTTAAAGCGAGGGTCGCGAATAAGTTGGGATTGGCCCATCACTTCAGCTAAGCGTTCCCAGGTCTTTTGGTTTGAACATGACATAGCTACCCATAATCCATCACTAGTTTGGTAGTTGTTACGAGGGGCCGCAGCTCTAAGCTCGTTGCCAATAGGTTTGGGGATTTCCCCAGTAAGTTGGTAACCGATAAATTCACCACCTAAATAACCAAATAAAGGCTCATACAAAGAAATGTCCACCACTTGGCCGCCACTTTCTCCACGTTTGCTTTGATGTAGTGCCAGGCTTACGGCATAGGCTAAGTGAATCCCTGTAGTAAGGTCTGCCAGAGCAATTGGGGGGCTTGTAGGTCCGGTATTTTCATAGCCATTAAGGTAAGAGAAGCCACTATAGGCTTCGGCGAGGGTGCCAAAACCTGGTTGGTGGGCATGAGGGCCAGTCATACCATAGCCAGAGACCTTGCCAATAATAAGGCCTGGGTTTATTTCTAGCAATACGTCGTGGCTTAAACCTAAGCGGTCCATAACACCTAGGCGCATATTCTCTATCAGCACGTCGGCAGTTTGGATTAGATCAAAAAAAGCCTGTTTACCTGCTTCAGTTTTAAGATTTAGGGTAATAGGTAGTTTGTTTCTGCCGATATAGGCGTGATAAGGTTCTATACCAGTTTCTGCATGGGTCGCCCAGCCTCGAAGGGCATCTGGAGTCATTGGATTTTCGACCTTTATAATTTCTGCACCAGCATCACCAAGTAGCGCAGCACAATAAGGTGCAGCTATTACACTGGATATATCGATCACTCGTTTGCCTTCTAAAGGAAAACCTGCAAAACATGATTTTTTCCTCTGTTGGGTAATGTAGTCATTGAGGTTGGGTTTTTGTTTTTGTTCGCTCATGATGCCGGTCCATTTAAGGTTATGAACACAATTTGCATCATCATATGACGTCAGTCAATGCCACAAACATAATCAATAGGGATAAATTCAAAACGGGGTTTTTGTTTCCTATAGGCTATCAAGAGAAACACAATACAAGCGATTTAAGTGTATATATTTCAGCAGGTTAAGATTTTTTTTAGGATAAATATGAAGTGTCGTTAGGTATAGTTTCTAATACGATATTTATACTTAAAAACGGCCATACATCATTTAATATTGGTCAATAGGAAACTTTAGAGATTTTTTTTATAAATATTTCCAATGAGCGTTAGAGTAGGCTGATTGAGCTATTTCTTAGTTGGCGCTGGAGGCATAGTTGCAAAGTCTTTAACATCTGGGCTTACTGGGGTAGAGGGGAGGCGGCTACTAGCCCAAACATTACATTGTGGCTGGAACCATTTTGCATCGTCCATAGTGCCCACTTTTATATGAATGCGGTCTGGTTTGGCACTGTTAGTACCGAACATTTGGCTGCCGCAGTTAGAGCAAAAATGTTTGGTCATAGTATTGCCCGAATCAGAATTATGGCAAAAGCTGTGAGTTTCACCTTGCCAATTTAGGCTTTCAATCGGCACAAACACAAGTGCGGCAAATGCAGAGCCACCGTTCCTACGGCAATCTTGGCAATGGGCCTGAAACAGTGGAGCAGCAACAGCTTTATATCGTATTTGGCCACATAAACAGGTGCCATTAATTGTTTGTGTATTGGGCATAGAGCTTGCCTCCCGTTCATTGGTACAATAGAAGTATATGACGTTATTTAAATGTTTAAAAAATTTGAAACCTAAGCTATGAAATTTGTTGTTAAACTTTTTCCTGAAATCACTATTAAGAGCCCACCGGTAAGGAAGCGCTTTATTCAGAGGTTGAACTCTAATTTACAGGTTATCCTGCAACGGATTGAGCCAAAGATCAAGGTGCGTAGCTTGTGGGATCGTATAGACGTGAATTGTCCACCAGTGACAGAGGCCGTTTACGAAGAAATTGTGACGGCACTAGAAGATACTTCTGGTATAGCTCATGTTATTGAAGTGCACGAATGCCCGTTGGAGAGTTTTGAGCAATTACTTAAGATTGTAAAGGGTATTTGGTCTGAACGCTTAAAGGATAAACGTTTTGTTGTGCGTGTTAAGCGCTCGGGGCAACATGATTTTAGTTCTGGTGAAATGGAGCGTTACATTGGCTTTGGTTTGTTACAACAGACCCAAGCTCTTAAAGTAGACCTTCACACACCACAGATAACGGTTTATTTAGAAATAAAGGATGAAACGGTATTTGTAGTAGAGCGCCGCATCGATGGTCTTGGAGGCTACCCACAGGGCAGTCAAGAAGCAGTAGTGTCTCTAATTTCTGGTGGTTTCGACTCTATTGTTGCCAGCTACCTCACTATGAAGCGCGGTGCAAAAACTCACTTTGTGTTTTTCAATTTAGGTGGCGCAGTTCATGAGGCTGGAGTTAAGCAGGTCGCCTATTATTTGTGGAAAAGGTTTGGGTCCTCGTCGCGTGTGAAGTTTATTTCTGTGCCGTTTGAAGAAGTGGTAGGTGAAATATTACAAACTATTGATCATTCACACATGGGTGTAGTGCTAAAGCGCATGATGCTTAGGGCAGCAGAGCGAGTAGCTGCTAACGTAAAGGCAGAAGCCGTGATTACTGGTGAAAGTATTGCTCAGGTTTCAAGTCAAACCTTAAGTAACTTAGGTGTGATTGATCGAGTGACCGAATGTTTGGTGTTGCGTCCGTTAATCACTTATGACAAGCAAGATATTATAGACTTAGCCACAAAGATTGGTACCTACGAATATGCCGCCTGTATGCCAGAATATTGTGGCGTCATTTCTGATAAACCTAACGTCAAGGCTCAGCTTAACCGGGTACAAGAAGAAGAGGATAAGTTTAACTTTGAGGTACTAGAACAAGCTTTAGGTAAGACGTGTGTTAGCAATATAGATGCTGTGCCAGAAGAGCTTAAAGAATATCGGCAAATTACGCCTAAACAGGAACTGCAGGTCAATGACATAGTGGTCGATGTGCGTGCTAGCAGTGATCAACAAAAGAAGCCTTTAAATCTGCCAGGTATTGAAGTTTTAACAGTACCTTTTTTCCAAATTAATCAGCAGTTTGTAGACTTTGACCAAAGTAGAAACTACCTTCTTTATTGTGAAAAAGGCATCATGAGTCGATTACATGCGTTACATATTAAAGACCAAGGTTTTGACAATGTGGGAGTCTATCGACCATAAATCCAGTGCGTTGCTTAAATTGAGCAAAATAAGTCGTGTTGTTGATTTTTTTTGACGTTTTTGGGGGAGACAGTAAAATCATTGGTTTTTATACTGAGTATTCTTGCGACTTTGCTCACAACTGGGTAAATTGTCAGATTGAAATAGTAGTAGCCTCACCCCGGCTGCATAAATATGCCGCCACAAGCGGCAAAAACTACCGGAGCTGCTACCGTGCCAACATCCGACTTAATGCTCGAAGGCCTCACCTTAATGGTGTTTGGAATGGGCTTTGTATTTACTTTTCTAACGTTGCTGGTGCTCTCTACCAAAGTGATGTCCGCCACTGTACTGCGGTTTTCACCCGTGGAAGAAATAGTGGTAAAACCAGCCATGACTATGATTTCACCGTCGCAGCAAGTTGCCAATGACCCCCAGTTAATGGCGGTATTGAGTGCAGCTGTGCATCGTTATCGTCAAGATCATTGATAGCCGCAACACCCCCCTATTTTTGTTATTCGATTATTAGTACAGGCGTAAATACATGACTGCTGTTAAACAACCTTTAGGTATTACTGATGTCGTCCTACGTGACGGTCATCAGTCGTTATTTGCCACGCGCATGCGTTTGGCAGATATGCTCCCAATAGCCCCAAAGCTAGACGAAATAGGATATTGGTCTATCGAAACATGGGGTGGAGCCACCTTTGACTCATGTATTCGTTATTTAGGTGAGGATCCTTGGGAGCGTATTCGGGCGCTAAAAGCGGTGATGCCTAAAACACCTCAGCAAATGTTGTTACGTGCCCAAAACATTCTAGGTTACCGTCACTATGCAGATGACGTAGTACGTAAGTTTGTAGAGCGTGCTGCGATTAATGGAGTTGATGTGTTCCGTGTCTTTGATGCTATGAATGATGCGCGTAATTTATCCACCGCTATCGCCGCCGTTAAAAAGAGTGGCAAGCATGCGCAAGGTACCATTTCATATACTTTAAGCGCATTACATAATATAGATTACTGGGTTGATCTGGCCAAACAAATTGAAGATCAAGGTGCTGACTCTATTTGTATTAAAGACATGGCTGGGTTATTGAATCCTTATGTGGCGTTTGAATTAGTGAGTCGACTAAAAGCTGAAACCAGCCTTCCGATCCATATGCATTGTCATGCCACCACAGGTTTATCCACAGCGACCATTTTAAAGGCTGCTGAAGCGGGAATTGATAATGTGGATACATCAATTTCCTCCATGTCGATGACCTACGGCCATTCGCCAACCGAGTCTGTGGTGTCTATTTTTGAGGGTAGTGATCGTGATACTGGTCTAGATATAAAAGCCTTAGAAGAAGTGGCTGCATACTTTCGTGATGTGCGTAAAAAGTACGCCCAGTGGGAGGGTTCTCTTCGGGGTGTAGATTCTCGTATTTTAGTAGCGCAAGTGCCAGGTGGTATGCTCACCAACATGGAAAGCCAGCTCAAAGAGCAGGGTGCTGCAGACAGGCTAGATGAAGTGCTAGCAGAGATTCCACGAGTACGTGAAGACCTTGGGTTTATTCCGCTAGTAACGCCGACGTCTCAGATAGTGGGTACTCAAGCAGTACTTAACGTGCTCACAGGCGAAAGATATAAGACCATTACAAAAGAGACTGCTGGCGTATTAAAAGGTGAGTATGGCGTAGCTATGGCGCCATTTAATGAAGCTCTACAGACCCGCGTACTTGCCGGTGCTGAAGCGATTACTTGCCGTCCTGCAGATCTTATAGAAGATGAATTAGATAAGCTGACTGCAGAATTGCGTGGGCTTGCTCAAGAAAAGAACATTAACTTGGCACCAGGAGATCGTGAAATAGACGACGTACTTACCTACGCGCTATTTCCACAAGTGGGTCTTAAGTTTTTACAAAATAGAGATAATCCTGATGCCTTTGAGCCATTGCCTACGGTTGAATCTGCCCTTGTAGTAGCATCAACCTCTGCACTTAAGCCTGCTGCAGGAAGGTCTACTGTTTATACTATTGGCGTAAATGGCCAAAGTTACGTAGTCGAAGTAGAAGAAGGTGGCGATATTTCTGCCGTAGGTTTGGCACAAGTTGCCATGAGCACTATTTCACCATCTGCTGCTGCGCCGGTGACTGGTGGCGAACCTGTAACGGCTCCGTTAGCTGGGAATATTTGGAAAATTCATGTAGTGCCTGGCCAAGCCGTTAAAGAAGGTGATGTGTTATTTATTTTAGAAGCTATGAAGATGGAAACCGAAATCCGTGCCAGTAAGGCGGGTACGGTCAGCTCTGTGACGACTAAAGAAGGCGACTCTGTATCCGTTGGTGATACTTTGTTGACCTTAGTTTAGGCGGAATATTTATGGATAAGTTATTAACTATTTGGCACAGTTCTGGGCTATACCAAGTACAGCCTGGACAGGTGATCATGATGGCGGTGGGCTTGTTGCTGCTGTATTTAGCCATCAAGCGTAACTTTGAACCCTTGCTACTTATTCCTATTGGTTTTGGTGGCATATTGGCCAACATTCCTGGAGCAGGTTTAGCTGAGTCAGGTGGTATTTTGTACATGTTCTATTCTATCGGTATAGAAACAGGCGTGTTCCCACTCATCATCTTTATGGGTGTGGGTGCAATGACCGACTTTGGTCCATTACTGGCTAACCCTAAAACGCTGTTTTTGGGAGCTGCTGCGCAGTTTGGTATCTTTGCCACCCTTTTAGGGGCTGTTGGCTTAACTACCTTAGGGCTGATGGACTTTACTTTAGCTGATGCAGCTGCAATAGGTATTATTGGTGGTGCTGATGGTCCCACATCCATTTATGTAGCCAGTAAGCTCGCACCTGACTTGTTAGGTGCTATTGCCGTGGCCTCCTACTCTTACATGGCTCTAGTGCCTTTGATTCAACCACCTATCATGCGTGCCTTAACAACAGAAAAAGAGCGCCAGATAAAAATGGTGCAATTACGCCCTGTTGGTAAAATTGAAAAGATTGTATTTCCAATGTTACTGTTGCTGCTTGTCGCTTTTATGCTGCCAGACGCCGCACCTCTATTGGGCATGTTCTGCTTCGGTAACCTCATGCGCGAATCAGGGGTGGTGGATCGCTTAGCCGACACTACTCAAAATGCTCTCATTAACGTCGTGACTATTTTCTTAGGTTTAGCAGTAGGGTCTAAGTTGTCAGCAGACAAGTTCTTGGACTTAACTACCTTAGGTATTGTCATACTTGGCTTAGTGGCGTTTGCCATTGGTACTGCATCGGGTGTGCTGATGGCTAAACTGATGAATAAGTTGTCTGGCGGCGGCATTAACCCCCTTATCGGTTCTGCTGGAGTATCGGCAGTGCCGATGGCAGCTAGGGTGTCTAATAAGGTGGGGTTAGAGTCTAATAACCAAAACTTCTTGTTGATGCATGCCATGGGCCCCAATGTTGCAGGTGTTATCGGTTCAGCAGTTGCGGCAGGCATTATGATTAACTACATTGGTGGTGGATAACTTTTATGGGGCGTAGAATTAGCGACAGCGACCCAAGCGGCAAAAAGCCCTGTGCTTTTTGCCGTACTATGCGTGTGGTGTTAATATTTGCTGTTATGGTAGTCATGCTAATGGCCTATGCAAATAAGCTGCAATGGTTAAAAAATATCGACTTTACTAGTTTGTTTGGTTATCTAGTGGTGGCGTTCTTTTTTACAGTGCTAGGTTATAGGGTGTGGGATGAATACGGTAGGCCTAAGCAATCTTTTGCGCAGCTAGAAGAAAAACGACTGCGGCGTGAAAAGCAGTTTGATGAACTTGATGCCTTGGAAGCAGAGCGTGCTGAAATAAAGCATGCAGAGGCGCAGTTAAACGAAAAGGTTTTGCAAGAAATCGATGATGTCGATGAGATTGAAGTTGAGATTGAGTTCGAAGCTAAGGTAGTGGTAGAAACTGAAGTAAAGTTAGAAACTGAAGTAGAGTTAGAAACTGAGTTAGAGACCGATACCGAGATAGTTTCTGAGAAAGAACCAGAACAGCTTGATTTACTGGGTTTTGCTACCCATAAAAAATCAGATTAGAAAGCTTTTGGTGTCTTCTACCATGGTGTGGTACTAGCAATAACTCGAAAAACTAGCTGCTGAGCAGATCTAAAGTTAGAGCAGTATTTTTAAAAAAACTTAAAAGTAGATGCCCAAACTGCTCAAGTACTAGTAATAATTAGCGATTTTTTTGAACAAATCAGCCTGAATTCACGAGGCTATTTATATCTTGGCCAACTATGAATACAGAAAGTAACAAACCCAATTGTATGCAATGCAAGCACTTTTACGTTACCTGGGACGCAAAGTTCCCAAGAGGCTGTCGCCTGTTTGGAATTAAATCTCGTCAATTACCGATGATAGAAATCATGCAGATTGACGGCCATGCTTGCCGAGGATACGAACCTAAGCAGAACCCTAATATTAAAGTGCGATAGCAGGGCATTATGAGTGGGTTAGTGCTAGCTTCTTACTAACATAAAGCGAAAAGAATCAAATTTTGCTTGTTTGTTAAAGTAATGGCTGCGATAGAAAAACAAAGACCAAGCCATCGAGCGCATCCAAAAGTTAGATTCACTACTCCAATACACTTCGGGTTCTATGCCCGAAAATACTAAGGTATTAATAGAAGGTGATTTACAATCGAGTTCCACTAAACTCGTCATTTCCTCTATTTCTGGCACTCTCCAGTCGTCAAAGCCGCCTAGTACCACAGATTCAGCCCAATCTTGCGCCTCATAAAAAGGTAGCAGCAATGCATTGCCTTTGCATTGGCCATCGTCCCAAATTTGACCAGCACCACATCGATACCAAGTAAGGCCTGTGATAGAGTCTTTAATTAAGCCACTGTCCATTCGCTGATAATGGCCAAAAGTCTGATTGGTTGAAAAGTAATCAGTACACTTTGGCGCTTTATCTATAACGCCGTAGGCCAAAGTTGAACAGGTAAGGGCAAGAAAAAAAGGTACGATTTTCATATGTCTACCTTGTAGTTGTTAAGTACCATCGTTGCGTTAAGTATAACGTAACTTAAATTTTATTAGCCAAATTAATATGAGTAAATGTGGCATTAGATACGCTAAAGCTAAATATTTATTAACCTCGCATTTAAATACATAAAATGTTATAATGCTCGGCATGAAACATA
>CAJXEN010000033.1 GCA_913052465.1 uncultured Oceanospirillaceae bacterium | reverse complement strand
AGGCCCTTGCGCCAACAATGTTGTTCCTTCTTAATTAGTTAAGAAAATAACATTACAGAAAACGCCGCTTTTAGCGGCGTTTTTTTTTGCTTTAAAAAGTGGATGACGCTCGATTAGGTAAGGTGAAACTTAGTTACCTTCTAACTACAGAGTAAGATCATGAGCAAATAAACATAAGCTGGTTTTGATCCAAATCCAAATCCAAATGCCTTTATGGGAGCTTTACATTAGTATGGCACCATAACCTTGTTATGCGCGCAGTGTATAAAGGGTCTGCTAATGGTCACCACGTGTACATGCCCTGTATCACTAGGATGGCACCATTATTTTTCTCAAGGTGCACTATAAGCCTGCCTGTTTTTTACACTTTTACACCCACATCACTGCCATGGTTTCTGCAGCCATTATGTTTGAAACAATTAGTTTAATTGCATATTGACGTTATTCTAGTTAGTGGTACTGCACTTTATTTAGGATCTTGAGGAGAATGAGCCCAAAGTTCGGCCATTAAAAATGCCCATCCTAAAATAAAACAGGCGCCTCCCAAAGGAGTAATCACTCCCAATACCTTTATGTTCGTAAAAACCAAGCTGTATAAGCTTCCACAAAACAAAACGATACCAATAATGAAAAAATTCCCTGCTAGTTTAAAGCGCTTAAATTGGCGGGGATTTTCTAAAAATATATGCATCAACACCCCCAATACTAATAAAGTTAAGGCATGGAACATCTGATAGTGAACAGCGGTTTTATAAGTAGCTAACATCTCAATAGAAATAATGGCCTTGAGTGCATGTGCTCCAAACGCACCTAAAATAACAGCCAGGCAGGACAGTAAGGCGCCAGTTAAAAGGTAAAATCGTGTCGTCATAGTACAGAGCTCTGCTTCAGGTAGGAAAAAGTATCTTACCTATTGGGATTGCCGGGGAGTGAGTGGTACTGCATAGTTCGGCCAAGCTGGCCATAGCTGACGTAGTGTGACCTTGCTGTTTGTAACATGTCAGCTTGTTGCACAACGAGTTCAATAACACGTTCAAAAGCCTCAGGCGCTAACTCTAGGCCTAGGTTAATACATATTTCACGGTGATGAGGTAGATCTGAGTCTGGTGTTGAGGGATGACCCAAAACTACAGCAGCTTGGACATTTTCGTGTGCACCTACGTGAGGGATGAAAGAGTCAGGTTTGAAGCCCCAAATGTATTGATTTAGATAACGAGCTTCGGCTTCATCACCACAGATGATATAGACCTGTTGTCTAATCGCCAGGCACTTTTCTAGTAACCGGCACAGCAGTGGATAGCGGCTGGCCGGATCGTTCGATTTGAGCTGATAAAAATCTGCTCGGCTCACTTCTATGCCTGATTAACTAAGTGCTGAACCAGCAGGGGTACACAACGCCCAGTAGATCCTTTTTTAGCACCAGAAGTCCATGCAGTGCCTGCAATATCTAAATGTGCCCAGGTGAAGCTTTCGGTAAAACGCGATAAGAAACACGCGGCAGTAATAGCGCCAGCCGAACGGCCTCCAATGTTACCTAAATCTGCAAAGTTACTATCTAGCTGTTCCTGATACTCTTCACCCATGGGCAATTGCCAAGCACTATCAAAGGCTTGAGTGCCTGCAATCATGAGGCTAGCGGCAAATTCATCATCATTGCTCAATACTGCGCTAGTGTGGTGGCCAAGGGCAATAATGCACGCACCTGTAAGAGTGGCAACATCGACCACAGTTTTAGGGTTAAAACGCTCTGCATAGGTTAAAGCGTCACATAGAACAAGGCGGCCTTCGGCGTCGGTATTAAGGACTTCTACAGTTTTGCCAGACATGGTGGTATAAATATCACCAGGTTTAGACGCAGTGCTAGAGGGCATATTTTCTGCGCTGGCCACAATAACAACAACGTTGGCTTTTAGACCCATTTCGATCACAGCCTGCATAGCACCGATTACACTGGCTGCGCCACACATGTCGTACTTCATTTCGTCCATTGCTGCACCGGGCTTAATACTAATACCGCCAGAATCGAAGGTGATCCCTTTACCCACTAATACATGTGGCTGATCACCTTCTTCGCCACCTTTGTAATTGATAATAATAAGCTTGGACGGCTCTGCACTACCCTTGCCAACAGAAAGTAAGGAATGCATTCCAAGCGTTTCCATTTCAGCTTCTTCAAGAACTTCAGTGGTCACTTTGTCAGAGCGCTCTGCTAATTTATGGGCTTGTTCTGCTAAATAACTTGGCGTACAAACGTTACCGGGAAGGTTGCCTAGATCACGACACAAGTTCATGGCTTGAGCAGTGGCAAATGATTGCTCTAGTTGAGCCTGTGCTTTGGTGTCGGCCACTAAAATCATGTTCGTACTTGGTGGTACATCCTTAACATCAGTTTTGAACTGATCAAATCGATAACAGGCCTGCACCATCGCTTCTACAGTGAGGCGAACTTTGCTATGCACGTCTAAGCAGGTTGTGTCTGCAGTAGTTAATTGGTTCAAAACATTGGAACCTGGGTTGGAACTAATTTGTGACCATGCAGCTTGAATTAACTGGCGGTACTTGCGGCCACTAAGCTTATCTGCAGCGCCAGTACCGATGACCAAAATTCGATCTGGGCCTGCACCAGCATTAAGGAACAATTGGCTAGTTTTAAACTTGCTAGATAAATCACCACTTTTGATGGCGTGGGAAATGGCACCATTAAGTAATTTATCGGCAGCTTTTAAGATGTCAGTAGTGAGTGTGTCGTTGCCTTTAACCGATTTAGCTAAGGGTAAAATAATGCTAGACGCAGTATCAAGTTGAGAGGCGTCCTGTTGTAAAGAAAATTGCATACTGTCTCCGTGATGATGTTACAAATAAAAGGCCTTATGAAGTTCAAGGCAAGGGCAAAATTCTACGCCAAATTGGCCTGTGTCTCTAGGGATCTATAGCGATAATATGCCTTAAATCATCGTTTTGGTAAAAATCTGATACACTTAGCGTTATTGTTAGCCGTAGCCAGCTATTAGTCTGTTGAGAAGTCTGCCATTTGTCTTTAATTACCCGATACATCAACAAAGAAGTGCTGATTTCTGCGTTAGCAGTAAGCATGGTATTGCTGCTGATTATATCTAGTAGCCGCTTTGCTCATTACCTCAGTAAAGCCGTAACTGGTGAGCTTGATGCACAAGCCGTGTTAGCTATTATAGCTAATTTACTGCCTGCTTATTTGAGCACATTACTGCCTTTGGGTGGCTTTTTAGGAGTGTTACTCACCCTAGGGAAGATGAGTGTCGACAACGAACTTACGGTGCTCTTTGCCAACGGTATAAGTCAACGGCAATTAGTGCAGATGGTACTGGTGCCATTATCAATCTTAGCATTTTTTGTTGCTGTATTGAGTCTGTGGCTAGCTCCAGAAGCTTCTCGCAATGTAGAAGAGATTCTCTACCAACAGTCTCACACTACTGAATTCGACAGCGTCGTGGCTGGTCGCTTTCAGGGTGATATAGGGCGCCAAGTGATCTATGCACAAACCATGAGCGAGGATCGTCAGCAATTAGTCAATGTGTTTGTATTTAATAGGCTGCAGGCAAGCGCGGCGCCGGTTGTAATTAAGGCAGCTTCAGCTCGGCAAGTATTTGATGAAATTTACCAAGCGCGTTATTTAGTACTTAAAGATGGCTCTAGAACTGAGGGTCAGCCTTGGCACTTAGATTATACAGTGACTCAGTTTGAAGAGTTGGCCGTGCGGTTGTATAACAAAGAGCTAGAAATCAATATTACCCGCGGCTTTACCCTTCCCACACTAATACTCCTTGGTTCTAATAACGCCGACCACAGGGCCCAGCTATATTGGCGTATATCCCTTCCTTTAATGACTGTTATTGTGAGTTTTATAGCGATTGCTTTGGGCCAAGTTAACCCACGAAAAGGACGTTTTGCAAGGCTATTACCAGCGATTCTAATTTATTTGATCTATTTATCAGTGTTAACGAGTTTGCGTGACGATATGAGTAGGGCTATTGCCAATGCAGACATAAAAATAGTGCTATTACACATCGCTTTCCTATTGTTAGGCTTGATTTTATTATTTGGACGGCGGTGGTTTAGGCCGCTTTTCAAAAAAGGTGGTATTGATGCGTCTGCTTGATCTATATATAGCCCGCCATATATGGGCTGCTGTAGCCATTGTGTTATTGGTTATTTTAGGATTAGATCTAATGACTGCTCTGGGTAGTGAATTAGAAGCATTGGACAATGGTGCTAGCTTTAAACAAGTGCTTACTTACATTGCTCTCACTGTGCCCAGAAGGGTATACGAATTTATGCCGCTGACAGTATTGGTAGGCTGCTTAGTTGGTTTGGGTACTTTAGCTAATAATAGCGAACTTACGGTAATGCGCGCGGCGGGGGTTTCTTTAAGGCGCATCGTTTGGTCTGTGATGCAGGCTGTGTTTGTGTTTGTTGTGGTAGCTGCCCTGTTAGGAGAGTTTGTAGCCCCTGTCAGTCAGAAAATGGCTGAAATAGAACAGGCACAATATAAGGGAGTGGCATCAACACAGGGCTTTTGGCTGCGTGAAGGTAATGATTATGTCTTTGTCCGATCTGTGAGAGCTGATGGTGTATTACTCGATGTTACTCGTTACCGGTTTGCTGGTCATGATTGGCAACAAACCTTAGTTGCGGAACAAGGCATCTATGAAGATCAACAGTGGACGTTACAACGGCTACAGAAAGTTTGGCTAGAAGGTCAAAATATCATGCAGCAAGAGCAGGAGGTCATGGCTTGGCCTGTCTCTTTAAAACCTCATTTGTTAGCTGTTTTGAGTATGGATCCACAGCACTTAGCCATTGACGACCTCGTGCAATATAGCCAATATCTAGACCAAAGTGGTTTAGATTCCGCGCCCTATGAGTTAGCTTTTTGGAAAAAATTATTACAACCCTTGGCAACGTTGGCTTTGGTTTTTGTGGCGATTTCCTTCGTATTTGGTTCTACCCGGTCTGTTACATTAGGCCAAAGAGCATTAGTAGGAGTAATGGTTGGCTTGGCTTTTAACTATGCACAGGAAGTATTAGGGCCAGCCAGCAGTGTGTTTGGCTTTACCCCTTTACTAGCCTATCTACTACCAATTTTCATGTGCTTTATAGGTGGGGCGTGGCTGTTACGCAAAGCAGGCTAGGTTTTTGGCAGTTGCACTACACGGCTGCTAGACCAGCGGTCATGCCAAGACAAATTGCTATTATCAAACAAGATCCACCAATACCCCATACCTAATACTAAAGCTGAAAATATGGCAGCCATGAAACGCAATAAAGCTTGTTTTGCATTAATGGGTTGGCCTTGATCAGACTCTACCCGCAACCGCCAAGCAATCATGCCTAAGGTTTGCCCAGACTTGGTCCAAAATAAGGCAAAAAATAAGAAAGTTACCAGAAACACAGTGCTATTAAACAGTGGTCCAGTGACAGCCTCGCCATCATTAAAAGCAATAAATACATAGCCCACTAGCATCCACACAGCCATTACCAACAAGCTATCATATACCATGGCAAGTAGACGTTTGATTAAGCTAGCATTTGGGTGGTTGTGAGTTTTAAAGCGTCTGGTGCTCATGTTATTGAGCACCAGTATAGGCAGGATGCCATGGTTGCTGCAGTGAACTGGCTTTGGTCTGTCACCACGTTAAGCTCAGGAGCATATTCTGCATAAACAATACCATTCAATTTAGCTAGAGAATCAACATGGTTGATTTGAACGTTCGACTCAAATAGACTTTTGACCTGTTTAAAGCTTGCAGCTTGTAAAGGTAAAGCAAAAATGGTGGCTGTAATGGTGCCAAGAAGCAATCGAAAATTTAGAGTCATATGTTAAATCGATAAGTTATGATAAGCCTTTATGATAGCACAAGTTATTGCTGTTCCGAGACGAAGTAAGTGGCTAAATAGGCAATCTAGTTATGACTCGCCACAGGCCTCAGGATCATTTTTTGGTATTGGTTTCTATTTAAAAAAGAAGTAAATAGTATAAAGGCTGTTAACTAGGCATTGCTTTGGTACCTTAATCAAATCAGGTAACAAAAGTGGTGCATTAAAAACTTAGACTAAACCAAGAGTGAGCGCAGATTATATATGCTAGAAACTCAAGTAAACCGCTGTAATTGGCCTACCAGTGATACGCATTATTTGGCCTATCATGATCAGGAGTGGGGCCGAGCAGTGCATGATGACGAGCGACTGTTTGAGCAGCTTGTATTGGAGGGTGCACAGGCGGGATTGTCTTGGATAACTATTCTCAAACGCCGTCATCATTACAAGCGTGTGTTCTGCCAATATGATGTGGCTAAGTTGGCAGCGTTCACACAGGAAGACGTCACTGCTGCGCTGCAAGATAAAGGTATAATCCGTAATCGTTTAAAGGTTCTAAGTGTGGTGAATAACGCTGCAAAATTTATTGTGGTGCAGCAAGAGTTTGGTAGCTTTGACGCCTATATCTGGGGTTTTGTTGGTGGTATCACCATAGTTAATAAATTTGAGAAAAGTGCCAATGTTCCTGCCCAAACTGAGCTTTCACAACGCATTGCCAAAGACCTAAAGAAACGTGGGTTTAAGTTTGTTGGGCCTATCGGTATGTATGCCTACATGCAGTCTGTTGGCATGGTTAATGATCATTTAAAAAGTTGTTTTTGTTATTCACAGTGCTGTTAGGAGTGTGCATGAAACGTGTAATTAGTTGGGTTTTAGTAGTAGTCTCGTTAGTCGTTATAGGTGGCCTATTACTAGTTACGTATCAACAAGCAGACCATTTGGTGCATTACCCACTAGAGGATCGCACCCCAGCAAAGACGTACCCACAAGACTTTGATTTACAAGTGCAACAAGTGGTGTTGTTTAATCCAGATGGGCAAAAGCTGCATGGCTATTTTTCAGCTACCAGCAATGGTGCATACATCATGTTGCAACACGGGTTTAAAGCAAATCGTAGCTACATGCTAGAAGAAGCTAAAATACTACAAGATGCAGGTTATGGTGTGTTAGTGACCAGTGTGAGATCCCATGACCTAAACGACGGAGATGAGATCACCTTTGGCGTGAGAGAAATGGATGACCTTAACACCTGGTATCACTACTTAATGAACGAACAAGGCGCGGTAAAAGGCAAAGTGGGCTTATTAGGCAACTCTATGGGCGCGGCTATGGCCATCGAATATGCCGCACTGAATCAAGATATTGCAGCCGTTGTTGCAGTGAGTGCATTTTCTTCATTGCAGGATACTATAAACGTATCAGTTGAATACTTTACAGGCCTGCCTGCCTTTCCTTTTGCACCCATGATTTCACTTTGGGCAGAAGCCATATTGGGTATGGATGTAGAGTTGGTTAATGCAACTAAGGCTGCTGCTAAATTGTGTAATACGCCTTTGTTTATTATGCAAGGTGGCCAAGACATTGTTGTGTCTGTAGAGAGTGGCCAATGGATTTATGATGCAGCCTGTGGTGACAAAGAATTGTGGTTTGAAGAAACTCTTGGGCACACTAAATTTGACACAAAAAAGCCCGACGAGTTTAAGCGCCGGGTGGTTACCTTCTTTAATAAATCTTTACTACAAGATCCATTACAGTAAGATCTATTATAGCAAGGCCTTATAGAGAAGGGCTTGTATTGAAGTCGCGTACTAAAAACGCGAATTGATACTGATGTTAAAGCCAGAAGACGTGGCTGTGGTACTACTTTTACCCAGGCTAGTGACATTAGATTGGTAGCCTAGGTTTAGTACCAAAGCGTCCATGATAGGTGCGCTGAAGTCTGCGCCTAATGCTAAGTCGTCCAACAGATTAGAAGTACTAGTGCCAGCTGAGAACACTAATGTTGATGCTCCACCTAGATTCATGTGGTGCATGGCGCCTAACATAAACAAAGTTTCACTGTTGTCAGACACTGCTGCCCTGTTAGCGCTAAAGTAGGTGGAAGTGGTGTTGTCGAGTCGATAACGCATGCCGATATTAGTGTGGCTTATGCTAGAGCTAACACTGGAAGAGTTTACTGTGGCCGTGCGATACCCCAGCATGAGGCCTAGCTGCTTGCTAATTGTAATGTCTGAGCCAATGTTTACTCCGGTGCCACTAGTACTGTAACGGGTGTTATTAATATAGGTAGCACCACTAGTGTTTGTTAAACCAACATGGGCTTGATTACCTGCGGCCATGACCGTAGTAGGTAAAGCTAAACAAACCGCCATGGTGGCGATAGTTAGTGCTTGGTTTAATTTCCTCATGAGTTTCTTCCTTAATTATTCAAATAAATGCTAAACCTCAGCTATTATGAGGCCGTATTACTATTTGTGCAATTAGTCGCCCTGCATTAGTTTGGTTCATGTTTGGGTAGAAAGCTTCATCCATAACGGGCATAAAGGTCTGTATTATAGTTTCATTATTGAAATTAATTCATGGAAAATGACCGTATGAACTTCTCCAGTGCTTTACTTACAAACCGTGTATCTTGCGCCTGTGTTTATCAAGCTGCATCAGTAGCCGCCTTGTGCTGCGCCGCTTGTGGTTCACCCCAAGAAGATGAACTGCAGGTTTTGCAGCCATGTAAACACCTTGCATGTGTATACGATCAAGAGGCTCAGGAATTCACCTTTAAAAGTGATGACTTTAAGCAGCGTTTAGCTTTCTCAAAAACTACTGTTATGGATGAGTTAGACACCCGTATGTTAGCCCAGCTGGGTTATGGCGATGAGCTTTTGGCATTGGATTTAACCCGCGCTGGATGTTGGAGTCGAGAACTTTTTGCATTTGACTTCAATGCTGACTAGAGATTCCTCATTTGCACACTAGTGCAATTTGCTTTTTAATAACCGGTATCGCTTACTCGCTATAGGTTTTTTTAATGCCAAAAAGTCCCCATCAAGTTATACAGATTAAGTCCTCAGATGATCAGATCACTCTGCAGGTGCATCTGTGGCCTGTTGCATCTGCTAAAGGGTGGGTGCACATCATGCACGGCATGAGTGAACATGGTGGGCGCTATGATCATGTAGCTCAAAAGCTCAATGACGCAGGTTTTAATGTTAGCGCTGATGATCATCGGGGCCATGGACTCACTGGTAAAGGCACGGATAGTCTGGGCCATTTAGCTAACCACAATGGTTGGGATAAAATGGTGTCAGATCAGGCTGAAATCATCGCTTATCTTCAGTTGCAGTGGTCGCAACCACTCACCATTCTAGGCCACAGTATGGGATCATTCTTGGCCACAAGTGTGGTACAGCGATATACCAAAAGATTCACCCATCAACTTCAAGGGCTGGTACTTTCGGGATCAAATTACAGCCCACCTTGGTTATTTCGTATAGCGGCAGTGATTGCCTCATTTGAAATATGGCGCCAAGGCCCGCTTGCTCAAAGTAAGTTGTTACACCAACTGTCTTTTGGTAGCTTTAATAACAACTTCAAACCTGTGCGCACACCTAAAGATTGGATAAGCTCAGACCCAGTGGTGGTGGATGCATACATTGCAGACCCGCTGGCAGGTCATGGTATCAGTAACCAGTTTTGGTTTGATTTTTTGAATGGTTTAACCCAACTGTCTGAGCCTGAATCTATGGCGCAAATAGACAATGAATTACCCATCTATCTATTTGCTGGTGATAAAGACCCAGTGGGTAAGCAGGGTAAAGGCGTTATTGCATTGCAAAAAGCGCTGCAACGGGCTGGGTCTAAACAGGTAGAGTGCTGTTTGTACGCGGATGGCCGTCATGAAATGGTGAATAAACCAAACAAACAAAAGGTTATTAGCGACTTATTAGTTTGGTTAAATAAACTTTAATGAATCCAAGATCTGGTAATTAAGAACACACAGGCGTAATTATTAGTACTGAGATGTAATACCTATAGTGATAGCGCTAGAGTGCCAATTAACATGATTTAAACGTTGGCTAGACACTGTTCCGTTAGCAAGGTAGAAATTGTGTACACCTTTGCGGGTGGAATATTTTTTTTGAGCTAAACCAAAGTTTAAAAAGCTGTGGGGTGTCAATAAGGCATAGGACAGCCCTAAACCAAGGTGAACACCCTGCCTGGCCACGGGCTGACTGACCTTGACTTTTTGGTTGCTGTAGATCGCTACGTAAGTTCCAGTTGGCTTGGGCGTCGTAGTAACTATAGTGATATTCCAGTTCGGCATAGGTAGTCCAACGATTAGCGGAGGCAAAACGTAAGTCTAAGCCTAGCCAAGGGCCGCGCCAATGTGTCGTGAAGCTGGAATTAAGGCCAGCAATAGGCCCTAAACCATTGTTGCAAGGTTTGGGAGTGCCACTACTATCGCACAAGGTTTGGCTGCCGTTAGTCATGGTAAAGTGTTGGCGATGGCTAGAAAAACCGACTAAAGGGGTGATGCCAAAACGATTATCAAGGCGAATTTGCTGACCAATGGCAATGCTAAAGTCTTCTGCTGAGCTGCGATCAGAGTTCGCTGTAGAACGAGAATACTCTAAGCTACGGTCATCTCCATTGTAGTCGGAATCTTGGTTTGCGCCTTGGAAGCCCCAACCTTTGGTAGTGTAGCCTTTGAGATACCAAGTTTGATCTCCAATAAAACGAAAACCAAGCCGCGCTTCATGGAACCCAACATTACTCCACTTAAGTTCTGAGATTACATTAGGGCCAGTACCTGCCAAATTGCCTGCAATATTCCAGTCAAATTGATCTACCCGTAGACCATATTCTAAATCTAACTTGTATTCCCACTTGTCGATGGCATGAGCAAGGTTAGGCGCGGTAATCCCTAACAAACATATTAGAGAGGCTATTCGTATCGAGTTCATCATATTGCATACACAGTGTTAAAGCGGTAGCCGCCATTTTTAAGTTTCTGACCCATTAAGCTTAACAGTTTAATTAATTGAGGGTCCGTATTTTGGCTAGGGTTCACTTGATAGTCGGAGCTAATCTTCTGTGGTGTGAGCAGAGAGTGCCCAGTAAGCATTAGAGGTTTCGACGGGTTGGTTATTGAAAGTTGGTAACCTAGTGGGTTTAATGATGACGACAATTGTCCACTAAAGTGGCCAATGTTAAGGCCATCTAGCACTAAAACATTAGTCGTAGAAAAACGTATAGGTGGCTGTAAATCGATTATAGGAAAGGGTCCTGATTGAGCCACAATTTTTTGAACACCAAGTTTTAATTGTTCTACAAAGAGTGTGAGCTGGCCATTTATTGCTGGTAATGGATAGGGTGCATAAGGGCTAAGTTGTGCTATGTCCAGTGTAAATTGGCCACCACTTAAGCTTAGTGTAGCTGGGGTGTTGTTATAGAAAAGGCTTAACGGCAGACTTACTTGTGTTGAGCCTTTGAGAACTTCTTGGTCAATGTGAACTTGACCTACAAGCTGGCCAGACCAAAGATGGTTTAAATCCAACTGCCAGCGCAGATTCACGTCGTTAAATTGCTGCCAGCTAAGTAATAAAGACCCTTGCAGCCAGCTACCCTTAATGGATTGAATGTTGACATGGGGGTGAATGGTTTGTATGTGTTTAGCCGCAACATTTAGTGGTAAAAATGCCACTAGGCCTATTATTAAACTTAATATAAATAGTGCTGCAAAGGTCAGGTTTAAAACTGCTTTTTGTAACATTAGTTAATCTCGAAGGTGACAGTGCCAAAAACGTTACCTGCATTTTTATGGGCAGTAAGCAAGCTTTGGGTTACCACTAGGTTACTCGAAATTTCTGTCATTTGAAGCCACTGTATCAGCTGATTAAAGTGCGCTTCAGTAACATCTACTTGAATACGCTTTGTTTGGTTAGCAGTAGTATTTTCCTGTACAGCCACTTTTAAACCTTGCTGTTGTGCGCTAGTAACCAACCATCGCCCTGCATTGCGTAATTGCTTAAAACGCTGTTGTGGAGTGTTTTTGGGGCCTACAGCAGCTAAGTAACGTTGGCTTAACTGAGCTGTTTGGTTGACTTCAGCTTGGCTCACGTTTAGTTGCGTCTTGAGCCGTGCCTGTTGTTGCCATAGTGGGTAGCTTGCTAAGGCTAAACAAAGCAGCAGGGCCCACGGGGTCAAATGGTGGTGGTTAGTATTAATCATTACTTGACCTCTTCTAGTGGGTTAGTGAGGTCTACTTGCAGCTTGCCATCTGCAAAGGTAAGCCGTTTAAAAGTTGGGGTAGGCTCTGTGTCAGAAAACTGCTCACGTTGTAGATTAAATTCATAAAGCAACGGCAGCAATTGGGCCTCTCGCTTGGGCATTTGGGCTTGTATTAAAAGGCTTTCAAGTTGGACAATTGGGTCTATTAAGCGCTCATTAGGTAACGCCTGATGAAATAGATATTGGCCTTGCTTGATATTGTGCTCAGTCTGTTGCGCTAAGTTTTGGTTGGTAAGCCACAAGTGCCCTAAACCAATTAAACTTAAGGCTACCACTAAGGCATAGGGCAAGCGCCATAGGTGCCAGTTGATTTGTGGTACCCAGTTTTTCTTTTGACTCTTGGGTAATAAGTTAATGCAGGTTTTGGCATTAAATTGAGGGGCCAATAATACCGCGCTGTTGGTCACAGGGTGGAGTGGTGGAATGTTAGAATAGGTGACATTGTTATCGCTAAAAAACTGTTCGAGCTGGCTTGGCATAAAGCCAGTGACATCAATGCTAAAGGGCACTCCAGAGGCGTTTTGTTGGGCTTCATAATAGGCCTTTTGTAACCAAACGACAGCGTCGTCTGTACTATTTCTTTGGTTTAATTCCACCCGATAAGCTAAATGGTCACCGTAATGCAGTATCCAGTAACTTGGTGTAATGAATAGCTTCCAAAGGCTGTTACTACCACCAAGATAAAGTGCATCGGCTATGATCCACTTAGGTGAAAGCTGACTTTCTTCAATAGCCTGCTGTATGGCATTAAGTCTACTTTTTGCTATACCAATAAGCTGTAGTTGATAGCCTTGTGATTGCCAACTCCAGGACAACTCTTTTGCGTTACAAGCCAATTGGTTTTGTAGAGCAAAAGGAATGGCAGTGCGCCTTTGGTTGTCACTTTTGGTAGGAAGAGAAAGTTTAGCAACTACCAGCTGGCTCATGGGCAAGGCCACTGCATAAGGAACCTTGCCCATGGCTTGTGCAGCTTGTTGCAAACTACCGAAGCCTTGGGCAGTAATTTGGCCTGCTTTCATTACTGCCCAGTTGCATTGCGAACTGAATTTTTCAGTCATTTGCACTGTGAGCTGCCCAGTGAGTTGCACAGGTGACCCAGCCACATCAGCAGAATCAAGTGAATCCTGATTAAGGTGAGTAACATGAATCAAGCCATATTGTTTGGGTGACGCTAATGCCATGGTTAAACTCTGATGTGCTAAGGCGTATAAATTTTAGAAAGTACAGTCACTTGGCCATTATTGCCACGATGAAGGTTACTTTCAAGCTGTATTTTAGCAACGCCAAACTGCGCTGCAACGTTTAATTTAAAATAGTGGCTGTCTACCGTTACTAATTCGGCCAATGCACTCCATTGATGCTGATTTTCACTATCTTTTGGCCCCAGAACAGCCTCAATAAAAGCAGAACTAGTGCGCCAATATCGATCATTTCTATTAATGATTAACTGTTCGGCTTGGTTTATATCAATGGTATTTGACAGCGCCATGAGCACGTCAATACTAGCACTGTTTACATTAATTTTAGTGGGCTGAGGTAAGGCGCTAACAAAAGGCATCAACATGGCTACAGTGGCTTGATCAAAACCACGAACAAGGCCTAGTTCAGAAATATTCACCAGCGCCTGATTGGCACTTCTGTAAGGGACAGCTTGGCCCAAATAAAACGCATCTTCCAGCGTGTTTTGTTGTTCAGTTTCAACGTTGCGATCTATCCAGTCAACCAAATACCATGACAATTGAGGGTTGAGTTTTTGTTGCTCTAGCAATCGCTTAAACAGCCCCATGGCGGCTTCGTTAACTTGATTGTCAGCAACTAGGCTATTAAGGTTAAACTGACCTTGCAAGTCTGTGATGTAACCACTGACAAAACCTTGTTCTACTGGCATTGGCAAGGTAAGTTGGGCCCAACTTTCACCCAAATGATCCACCTTATTACTCTGCCTGTCGGTAGTGAGCATTTGTGCGGCCCACAATTGGGCCCCTTGAATATGGGCTTTTGTTTGCCCTAAGTGTACCAGCTGACTGGTCATGGCTTGGCTAAATTGATGCCGTTTTATAAGTGCTGCAGTGGTAATGGCAACGATGGCCAATACCAAAAGCACCATAATCACCGCCACCCCTTTTTGTCTCATAAGGCTCCTTGCGGTTGAGATGGCACTTGGGACTGGCCTTGGGGTATTTCTAATAAACGACGAATAGTGCCATGATCTACGGTAGTTAAATACACATCAATGGCCTTTGGCAGGTAGTTTAAATTAGCGTCTCCTGTGGTATTAATTGGAGGCCAGTGGTCTATCCATTGGCCATCGGCAGGTAAAAAACGTAAAGTGAACCCCGTTACTTGGTCTAGTAAATGATAGCGCACAGGGCTTGCGCCTACTCCAGCATCAAGTTGGTTCTCGTACTGTCGCCATAGCGTTTGGTCTTGCCACTGGTATGACACTCTTTGCAGTAAGTTACCTTTTGAACTATAGGGATTAAACCAAATCTTGGTGGTTAAGGCATAGGTAAACTCTGGTGTAGCACCACCAACGAGTGCAGCTTGGCGGTCCCCAAAGGCATCACGCACAGAGCGGGGTAATATTTGACTGAGGTCTCGCTCCATCACTTGAACAGCACTTTGAATATTGGCAAAACGTTGTTGTTTAAGCTGCAATTGTTGGTGTTGGCCTAATAAATGGTTAAGCCCACCAAACGCCATAGCAGACAAAACAGCAAACAAACTCAATGCAATCATCAGTTCAATGAGCGTAAAGCCGCTTTGATGTGCTTGCCTTTGGCAGGTCTTAGGCCTATTTTGCACCATTGATATACCCCACTAAAGAGCCAGAAAAGTCTCCATTGTCACTAGTAACGTTCAGCGACACCCGGCGAATATTTGCATTGGGTGTATTGCTTACTTGTTGCTGTAAGTGCCAAGTTTGTTGCCCTTGTTGTACTTTTGCACTGAGTATGCCTGGGTTTGGCCACCGTTCTTCAATGCGCATCTGGGCCAAATGGTTTTGTGCCAGCCAATGGGCCATGGTGCGGTTTTTTAATTCGTGACTTTGACTAATTTGTTGATCAAGCTGGCTTAAATAAGCACCCATAGTAATGGCTAAAATAGTTAGCGCCACTAAAATCTCTACTAAGGTGAACCCCTTACTTGGCTTATTCATAGGAACCTGCCGTTAAGGTAATGGCTTGTGGCGGTTGGCTACGGATATGCCACTGGTAACCCTCTAGGCTAAATAATAAATCATACACACTAGGTTCTTTACTGGGCATAAGCACAATGCTTGGGGTGCCGTCTAAGTTAACCTTTGGATGCCTTAGTTGTAAGCGGCTGCGAAGCTTTTTTTTGCTAAAAGCCTTGCCAGGTGCAGGCAGCCATTGCCCTTGGTAAATAAAAAATTGATAACCAGAATCATGCACCACCAAGCCATAAGGTTGATGACTAATAATGGCCTGTTGCTGAGCATAATCCAACTTGGCTATTAAACCTTGTGCTTCGCTTTTAGCTTCTCTGGCTGGGCCAATTGGCGACATGGAATACACCGCAAGGCTGGTGATAATGCCAATAATAAACACCACTATCATCACTTCTAGCAGGGTAAAACCATTGGTTTTAAGGGCCGTGTTACTCAACATCCCAGTTGCCTAAATCAGCGTCTGATTCTTCACCACCTTTGCGCTGGTCTGCGCCATAAGTAAATAGATCAAAATCACTGTGTTTGCCTGGCATTAAATACAAATAGGGCTGGCCCCATGGGTCCATAGGTAGTTTGTCTAGATAAGGTTGTTGCCAATTAGCAGGTTTGGGTTCGCCGCTGGGTTTGGTCACTAAGGCTTGTAAGCCTTGGTTGGTGTTGGGGTAATGATAGTTGTCTAAGCGGTACATGTTAAGGGCGCTTTGTAAGGCACGCATGTCTTGCTGGGCCTTTACCACGCGCGCTTGGTCTGGTCGGTTCATAATGCGCGGGATAATTAGGCTGGCCAAAATACTCAAAATAACCACCACAATCATGATCTCAATAAGGGTAAACCCTTGCTGTTTGGAGAACTTCTCATCAACTTTTTTAGAGGGTAGCTTAGAAGACAGGTTAGAGACCTGTCGCGTGGTTAATGAGTGCATTTACGTGTTCCTTATTGAGCCGGTGGTTAGCCAACCATTTGGTTCATATCAAAAATAGGTAGCAAAATAGCCATTACAATAACCAGTACTAAGCCGCCCATAACCAACATCATTAACGGCTCAATGAGCGACAAAGCAATACCAATGCTGCGTTGTAATTGGGTATCTAACTGGTCAGCGGCCTGGTCTAGCATTTGTGCTAGGCGGCCACTAGTTTCGCCACTAGCTGCCAAGTGCAGGGCAATAGGTGGCAATATGGAGCGAGGTTTGAGGGCTAAAAAAATACTAGAACCTTCTCTTATTACCAAACCAGCCTCAATAATTTGTTGGCGAATAAATAAGTTATTCACCACCGCTTGAGCCCCTTCAAAGGCCTCAACAATAGGTACACCACTAGATGTGAGTAATGCCAAGGTTTTACTAAAGCGGGCGGCATTAAAGATAGCCAAATAAGGGCCAAGGATCGGTAGTTTTAGCAGACCTTTGTGTATTTTTAACCGTAAATGATGCTGTTTAAGCACTAAATTGAGCGCCGCTAAGGCTATTAGACCGGCTAGCAATAAGTACATGCCTTGGTTTTTTAAAAAGTTGCTCACGGCAATTAAGCCTACTGTGAGGGTAGGTAGTTTTTGATCCATGTTAACGATGACTTCAATTACTTGTGGCACCACGTAGGTAAGTAACAGTGTTAATACGCCTAGGGCCACCAACATAATAATACTAGGGTAAAGCAGCGCCAACTGAATGCGTGATTGGGTTTCTTGTACCTGTTGAGTGTAGCTAGATAAGCGCATGAGTACTTGGGCCAAGTGACCACTTTGTTCGCCTGCTGCTACAGTGGCAATATAAGCCTCTGGAAAACTCTTAGGGTGGAAAGCTAAAGCTTGAGCTAAAGATAAACCTTCAGTCACTTGTGAAAGCACTTGGCTTAGAGTGGCTTTAACCACCTTTTTATGAGACTGCTCGATGATAGCCTTTAATGCGTCATCCAAGGGTAGGGAAGCCTCTAATAAAGTGGCTAATTGCTGGGTGACCAGGCAAAGGTCGCTATTAGTTAATCGCCGTGCAAATAACACCCTGTTTTTTTTGTGTGTCGGTTTTTGTGCTGGTGATACAGGCTGACTATGTCGCTCTAATAACAAAGGCACTAAGCCTTTAGCCTGCAGTTGGTCGGCCACTTGACGTTCGGTATCGGCTTGTAGGACGCCGTGTTTGGTGCGGCCGGCACTATCAAGGGCCTGGTATTGGTAACTGGCCATAACTAACTATCCTGACTCACACGAAGCACTTCGTCCATGCTAGTAATACCTTGCTGAACTAGTTGCAAGCCATGCTGGTGCAGGCTTGCGTGTTGTTGAGAGCGCTCCTGTAACTCTTGTTCGCCACAACCGTCGTGAATCAGCTTTTTAATGTCTTCGGTCACTTCTAATAATTCGTAGATGCCCACCCGCCCACGATAACCCATGTGCTGGCATGAGTTACAGCCTACCGCTTCAAAGCTGCCATTATCAGCTAGTGGATCCGGTCTTTTGCAGTCGTTGCATAGCTTACGCACTAAACGCTGTGCTAAAACACCAATAATGCCAGAGGAAAGTAAGAAAGGTTCAACACCAATGTCTTGCAAACGGGTAATGGTGCCTGCGGCGGTATTTGTATGCACTGTAGAAAACACCAAATGACCAGTAAGGCTTGCTTGTACTGCAATTTTGGCAGTTTCTAAATCGCGAATCTCACCTACCATAACCACGTTAGGGTCTTGCCGTAATATGGACCTTAACCCATGGGCGAAGGTCATACCAGTTTGGGTATTTACAGCCGTTTGACTAATACCATTAAGATCATATTCTACTGGATCTTCAATGGTCATAATATTACGACTGTCTTGGTTAATTTGCTGTAAGGCGGCATACAGGGTGGTGGTTTTGCCAGAACCTGTGGGCCCGGTTACCAAAATGATGCCGTGGGGGCGTTGAATCAATTGGTCAAGGGCATTATGTATGGTCTTTGGCATTCCTAGGTAGTCCAGGTTCAAACGCCCAGATTGGCGGTCTAGCAATCGCAGTACAACGCGTTCGCCCTGGCCAGAGGGAATAATTGAAACGCGTATATCTACTGGCCGGCCCGCATATTGAATGCCCATGCGGCCATCTTGTGGTAGACGGCGCTCAGCGATATCTAATTTGGCCATGATTTTTATGCGCGAAACCAACAGTGGCGCTAATTCTCGCTTGGGCTCTAATATAGTTTGTAATACGCCGTCTTTACGTAATCGGATACGCACACAAGTTTCGTTGGGTTCTAAGTGAATATCAGACGCTTGCTCACGAATAGCCTCAGCAATCAAGGCATTGAGTAGGCGGATAACAGGCGCATTATCTTGGCTGTCTAGCAATTCTTCAGCTTGAGGTAGTGCATCACCAGGGCTAAAAACTGATCGTCCTCAAGGCTTGATACAATGTCTAAAGCAGAGTCTGCCCCTTTTTGATAGCGCAACTGCAGCTGTTTTTCTAGCTCGGCTGAATCAACTAATTTAACAGCCAAAGGCCCCAGTATACGCTGGGCTTCTCGTATAGCAGCCAAGCTGGTCTTCGCTGTTTGTAACAGGTAGATACCATCAAACACTAAATGATGCTGTTTGGCGAAAGCGTAGGGTAACTGTGATGCATAGGCCACAAGCAAAGAAGACATAGGCTTACCAGTTTACTG